>CAIXEV010000569.1 GCA_903918555.1 uncultured bacterium
GGTCGGACGCCGGATAGTGGAACGCCACGCCCTCGAAGCGCACATCGCCGCGCACGACCGCTGGGTCGAGCCGCACGGTCGCGCGCGCCGCAGTGTCGGCGAACTCGTCCTTCTCCTCGAGGAGATCGAGCGTGCGGTCGAGGCTCGCGAGCCCCGTCTGCAGGCTCGTCGCCGTGTTCGCCAGCACTTCGAGGGGCCCGAGCAGGAGCGTGAGATAGGTGAGGAACATCACGAGGTCGCCTGCGGTGAGGCGGCCCTCGACGACCTGGTTGCCGCCGTACCAGAGGAGCGCCGCGGCGGCGGTGGGGATGAAGAGTTCCCACGCGATCTCGACGCCGCGCGACCACCACCAGACGAGGATCTCGGTGCGCGCCTGCAGGTTCGTGCCGCGCGCGAAGCGGCCCGTCTCGGCTTCTTCGCGGGCAAATCCGCGCACGACGCGGATGCCGCTGAAACTCTCGGCGGCGTGGCCGTCGATCTCGTCGCGCAGCTTCTTGAGGTCGCGGAACACGGGGCGGATGCGCCCGATCCACACCTTGTGGCTGAACCACACCATCGGCAGGAGCACGACCGCGCCGACAAGCAGACGCCAGTCCGTGAACGCGAGGATGACGAGGCTGCCGATGAGCTGGATACACGCGCGGAACGGGTTGTAGAGGAGGCCGAACAGCAGCTCGCCTGCGGCGCCCGCATCTTCGCGCAACAGGCTCGAGACGCCGCCCGCCTTGAGGTCCTGGACGCGCGAGAGCGGCAGGTGGATCGCCTTCGCGAAGGCGCGCTTTCTCAGCGCGACCTGCAGCCGCTTCGCGACGATCGTGGCGCGGTTCCTGCCGACCACGCCGAGCGACACCTTCACGACGATCGTGCCGAGCGTGAGGACCGCGATCCACGCGAGCACAGAGCTGCGGTGCTCGAGGTCGAGCCACGCGGGCGCGGCGCGCACGAGCCATTCGGGCAGCGGCACGCTGCCGAACACGCTGTCGATCGCGAGCTTGATGCCGTAGGGCGGGACGAGCGCGAGCGCCGTGGTGACGGCGAGGGTTCCGAACGCGACCGCAAGCGCGGCGCGATACGGCCCGAGCAGCCCGAGATACGCGCGGAAGAGCGCGGCGAACGAGCGCGCGCGCTGGCCCTTCGGCTTCGCGGGCTTCCCGCTCGCGTTTCCTGACTTGTCCTTCGCGCGCTTCGCGAGCTCCGCGCGGTAGTCGCGGAATCGCTGGCGGCTTGTCCCTGCGCGTGGCGCCGCATCGTGGCGGATCTCATTCAAGGGCGTTGCTCCGTCTGCGCCGTCTCCGCCGCCGAGGCGGGCTTCGCTGCGGGAATCCCGAGCGAAACCGGCTTCGCGGAGCCATCTTCCGCGATGTACCTGCGCGCGCGGATCTTCTCGTTGCCAAGCTGCCCGCACGCGGCCATCACATTGCGGCCCTTGGTGCCGCGGCGCTTGGTGAACTGTCCGTTCGCGACCGCGCGCGCCATGAAGCGCGCCACCGAGAGCTCGTCGGGCGCCGGCCA
>CAIXEV010000570.1 GCA_903918555.1 uncultured bacterium
CGGCACAGCGCCTCCTCATTTCGGGCGTGGCGCGTTCGTGAGCAGGGCGCTTTACGCAACCTGAACGCGCGGCTAGCGATCTCCTGATCGAGAACCAACACGAACGCCACTCAGCGGAGAGGGCGCGTCTTTACCGTGCGCCCCTTCAGTGACCGTCTCCCGGTCGCTTGGGACAGCGCGGATTCGCGCCCGCTCCATGAATCTCCGACCTCACATCATCGCCGCGTCCTGCACCGCGCTCCTCCTCACCGCTCCTGCGCATGCACAGGATGTCGGGACGATCCGCGGCAGCGTGACCGACCGCGACTTCGGCGGTCCCGTCTCAGGCGCGACCGTCACGGTTATCGAGACGGGAACCAAGGCAACGACGGATCAGGATGGCTCGTACTCGCTTTCGCTGCCGCCGGGCCGCTACACGGTGGTCGTCTCGAAGGACGGGTTCGTCCGACAGCTGAAGACGGGCGTGAGCCTCGAGGCCGGCAAGCTGGCGAGTCTCGATGCCGAACTCGTCGGCGAGTACGAGGACATGGACGAGTTCGTCGTCCAGGAGCTCGAGCTTGGTGGCAGCGAGGCGGCGCTGCTGACGCTGCGCATCGAGAGCCCGCAGCTGCTCGACTCGGTTGGCGCGGAGATCCTGAGCAAGTCGGGTGCGAGTGATGCGGCCGCTGCGCTGCTGCTCGTGCCCGGTGCATCGGTGCAGGACGGAAAGTACGCGGTCATCCGCGGTCTTCCCGACCGCTATGTGAGCGCGCAGCTCGATGGCGTGCGGCTTCCGACCTCCGACGCCGAGCGCCGCGCGGTGCAGCTCGACCAGTTCCCGACTGCGGTCATCCAGAGCGTGCAGGTGAGCAAGACCTTCACGCCCGATCAGCAGGGCGATGCGTCGGGTGGCGCGATCAACATCGATCTCAAGGACATCCCCGAGGAGTCGTCCTTCCAGATCAAGGGCCAGGCGGGCTTCAATTCGCAGGCGGTCGGTCGCGACGACTTCCTGACCTACAGCCCGGGCGGAGGCGTCAACTTCTGGGGCACGAACCAGGGCCGCGAGATCCCGACCGACATCATCGGCGAGAGCTGGCCGAACGCGGTGGGCACGACGACCACCGAATCGCCGCTCGACTACAAGTGGTCTGCATCCGGCGGAGGCAAGTGGGAGGTCGACGACGATGTCAAGGTCGGCGGCTTCCTCAGCTTCTTCTACGACCGCGACTCGTCGTTCTTCAACAACGGCGTCGAGGACTCGTGGTTCGTCACGCCGAGCGAGGGCGTTGTTCCCGAGTACTTCGGCGGTTCGCCGTCGACGGGCGAGTTCCAGTCGTCGCTCCTCGATGTGACGCAGGCGTCGCAGTCGGCGCAGTGGGGCGCGCTCGGCACCTTCGGCATCGAGACCACGAATCACAAGCTCGGCGTGGCGCTGCTGTACACGCGCCTCGCGGAGAACACCGCCGTCCTCGCCACGAACACCCGCGGCAAGGCGTACTTCACGGGCCCCGACTTCGTCCCCGGCAACCCGGTCTACGACCCGAACGACCCGGCGGCGCCGGGCAACAACGACTACTGGCTCTGGTCGCCGTACCAGCGGCTCGAGACGCTCGTCTACACCGAGGAGACGACCGCTTCGACGATCTTCAACGGCGAGCACAAACTCGACTTCAGCAACGACGAGAACTCGGGCAACGACAGCATCTTCGAGACGCCGATCGTCGACTGGCGACTCTCGTTCAGCGAGGCCGTCTACGACCAGCCCGACAAGACGCAGTTCTCGGCGTACTGGCTTCCTCCCTCGAACAACAACTTCCCGCCGCCCGAGCCCGGAGCGTGGCTCGCCCTGCGTCCTGCGGACAGCACGGGGCTCGGCTGGGCGCAGCACATCTGGCAGAAGATCACGGAGTCGAGCACGCAGGTCGCCGTCAACCTCAAGCTTCCGTTCAAGCTCGAGAACGACCGCGTCGGGTACACCAAGTTCGGCGTCTTCAACGACCGCGTCGACCGCTCGTACACGCAGTCGAGCTTCAGCAACGCGGACGACCCGGAATCGTTCTACTTCTCGGGATTCGACGAGCCGTGGAGCGCCGCCTTCCCGTCGCAGAACCACCCGATGGTCGAGTCGATCTACGATGTCGACTACGACGGTTTCCAGCGGATCGGCGCGATCTACGGCATGCTCGACATGCCGCTCGGCGAGCAGTTCAATGTGATCGGCGGCCTGCGCATCGAGTCGACCTCGCTGCAGACGAATGTGTTCGGTGGC
>CAIXEV010000571.1 GCA_903918555.1 uncultured bacterium
GGCACTGCATGGCACGTGCCGTGCACCGCGGCGACAGTCTCCGCTCAACCCCAGTTGGCAAGCAGGAACGCGAGGTCCTCTGAGGTCGTCAGGCCATCGCCCGTAAGGTCTGCATTGGGCGTGCCCCATTGCGCGAGGATGAACGCCAGGTCCGCCCCGCTCACCACGCCGTCCCCCGTGAGGTCGGGCGTGTAGGTCGTTCGCACGGTCAGCACCGACCCCGTCGCGATCGGATACGCAACGAAGCCAAGCGCAAAGGTGTCGGGCACTGCCACCACAAAGAAACTGTCGCCAGGCTGCGACTTCGGGGGCACCTGCAGCTCGACATCGACGACGCGGCCGGGCCCGGTGTCGCCCGTGATCAGGAAGTTCGCGAACTCGACATCGTTGACGCCGACCGGATAGGTCGGGCCTGCGAGTGTCTCCGCGCCCACCACTGCTGGCAGGTCGACGCCAAGCAGGCTGAAGTCGGTGGGCCCGCCTGTCTCAAACGGCGTCCTCCACTCGTAGTCGTTGACCGCAACGCCGTCGCCCGTCAGCACCAGCCGGAAGATGGCCGAGTTGTAGACAAGCGGCAGATCGCTCGACAGCGAGACGCGCGCGACGAAGGTGCCGCCCGGGCGCACGCCGATCGTCGCCTGCCCCGAGGTCGTGCGGCAGTTCAGCGCGCCTGCGTCGCTCGCCGACGCGCCCGCAGCGCACGCGAGCGCCCCCGCGCAGACCGCGGCCTTGCGGAACACGCCACGGGCGAAGAGGTGCGAGATGTCCGAACCGAAGGAGTTGATGCGATCGAACTTCATGATGGAAGACTCCGGGCTGCGTGACTGCGTGCGCGATTGCGCGGTGACCGATGCAAGGTGCTTCACGGGACGACCCCCGCCGTCTCGGCGTTCGGGGAATCTGCGCCGATCGACTCGGCCGCGCCCGCCTGCTCGACATCGCGTCGCGATCCGAGCGCGCGCAGCGCCTTCCAGGCGTCGCCGCCGAAGCGCGTCTGGCTCTCGAGCATCCACTCGTCCTGTGCGAGCGGCGTGACCACGAATCCGCCGAACGCATTGACGACACGCCGCTGCCACTCCTGGGGAATGCCCCCGCGGAAGCGGAGGGAAAGATCCGGACCCACGATCTCGGCCCAGCCCTCGCCCGCGTGGACGACGACTCCGACATCGAGACCCGACGCCACCAGCATCGAGCCCATGGCCGCGATCGATGCCGGCGTGTGCTGGTCGGCCGGCGCAAGCGCGACGAGCCATCCATCCACCTCTCCGAGCGCCACGAGCGCAAACGCGTCGGCTGCGTCCCGCGGCGCGATGCCTGCGCCGTTCGCCAACCGCTCCGGCGTCGGCCGCAGCGCAAGGAGACCTGGCAGCATCGTGTCGCGTGGCAGCGACGCGATGAGTTCGCCGAGCTGCACGCGGCTGCCGACGACGAGGGCATCCGGCGCACTTGCACCGTTGCCGTTGCCGTTGCCGCGCCCTCGGTCGCCACGCACGCCGCCAAACGCATTCGCCAGACGATCCGCCATGCTCATCGAGCCGCCGCCCGCCGTCACGCCGTCGCCGGCCGAATCGGCCGAGGCAACGCCGCCGTCGGCGTTCGGCGCGCTGCGGAGGAATGTGCTGCAGGGATTGACCGCCGCGCGCAGATCGACGCCGTTTCCGGCCATCGCGGACATGAGGTCCGCCTGGGTGATGGTGCCGCTGCCATCGAGGTCGCAGCGGACATGCACCGGATTCGCGCGATCGACCGTGACGCCGATGAGCGTCGCGATCGCGCCGAAGTCGGTGACATTCGTGCGCTGGTCGCCCGTGACATCGCCACGCACCGCCGCGACATCGAGGCGCGCAGACGACGCGGCGAGGAGGTTCCCCGCCACATCGGTGGCACCGACGATGCGCACGCAGTAGCGCAGCCCCGACGGAAGCGCCGGCGTGAAGCCGATCTCCGCCGCCGTTCCGCCAACCGTCAGCGTGGCGGACACGGTGGTCGGCGGCACCGCCACTTCGACACCCGCGGCGTTGTACGCAGCAAGCGAGATCGACACCGCGTCGAAGGTCTCGGCGTCGATCGGCTCGCTGAAGGTCGCGACGAGCTTCGACAGTCCGCCGTTGCGCGGCTCGCTGACGGGCGTACCCGTTGCAAGCGGCAGCGACGCCAGCGACTCGCCCGTGCCCCTCACGCTCGCCCACTGGAGGACCGACGGGGCCTCGCTATCGGGGTCGAACTCGATGGTGTAGAGGCCGCTTCCACCGCGGTCGAAGAGATGGATGTCGGCGCGCAGCACGGGCTGCGGCACCGAGCGGTCGATGTACCTCGTCTGCCATGCGTTGACGCCGAGCGTGAGCTCGCGGGCGTCGTCGCGGACGACGCGCGCGATGCGCTTGGCGCCGCCCGACGGATCGGCGATGCGCATGTACCGCCAGCCCGGGCCGACGCCCGCATCGACCGTGATCGTGAGCGGGTCGACCACGCTCGCCGTGAGGATCTGCGGCGTGAGGGGCTCGACAGCGCCTTCCGAGAGATAGATGCGATCGGGGAGCCCGTTCACATCGGTCTGCTGGTTGACGAGGAAGTCGGGGATGCCATCGTCGGTCGGCACATCAGCGCGAACGGCGCGGACGAGCGGCTCGATGGTGGCGGAGTCGACGACCGCGAACTCCGGCGTGTTGAAGCCGTTGAGGCTCGAGATCTCGACATCGTACCCCACGAACTCGCCCTGGATCGTCGAGGTCATGAGCCACTGCGCCACGCGCACCTCGCCCGCGCCGATGTCGCCGAGGTCGACCGCAAGCGACGGCGAACGCTGCTCGGTACCGACCTGCGTGCCGAGCAGGTCGAAGTCGATGAGGAGATCGCGCTCGTTCTCCACGATCTGCGGCTCGCCCGACTCGATGCGAACGCGCCCCGCC
>CAIXEV010000572.1 GCA_903918555.1 uncultured bacterium
GTGCCTGGCACTGATTGGCACGTGCCGTGCACCTTCGGCGTCTACCGCAACCGCGACCGCCCCAAAAACGCCGCTTCGGAGCGACGCGCGTGGCGCCGCTCCGCAGACGGGTATCGGTGCAGATCTGGCCGGCCGGGCTGACGGCAGGCTTAGTTCTGCGTCCAGTTCGAGAGGACCGTCGCGAGATCCGCAGCGTCGGCGAGACCGTTGCCGTTCAGGTCGAGCAGCGGGTTGACGAAGCCAAACGCGCTCAGGAGCTCGGCGAGATCGATCGCGTTCACGATGCCGTCGCGGTTGAAGTCGCCGGGGACGAAGTTCGTCGGGGCCGTCGCGAAGCGGAAGCCATTGCCGCCCGCAGGAGTGGTCGCGTCGACGAAGTAGTCGAGCTCGGTGAGGTCGGCCGTGACGAGCGCGATCTTCCAGGTGACGGTGGTACCCGTCTTCTCAGTCTCGACGGCCAGCTCGACCTCGTTGATCCCTGCGCCGGGGTAGGCGGCTTCCGCAGCGGCGACAGCGCCCGGCGCATCGAGCTGGATCTGGCTGAGCGCGGGAAGGATCCGGGCAACGCGCGCGGCCTGGTTGCCGACGGGCGTGAACTGAACGAAGCTCGTCACGGACTCGCCGATGACGGTGGCCAAGCCAAGCTTGCCCGACTTCGGGTTGAGCATCAGGACCTCGACGATTCCGCCGCCCTTCTCAGCCTCGGTCTCGAGACCGATCGTCCACCAACCGGCGCCGGCGTTCAGCTCAGCGGCGGTGATCGCTGGCAGGACCGCGGTCGCTGGAAGCGTGGGCTCGATCTCGTCGCCCTCGCCGTGATGCGGGATCACGCCACCGGTGACCGCGTCGACATCGACCTGCGTGCCGTCGAAGTAGTCGACCTGGAACGCAAGGATGCCGTGCTCGATCTCGAGCTTCGCGCGCTCGGTCGCTTCCTGCTGGGCCGCGTTGTTGGCGATCTCGACCGCGTCCATGAAGTCGATGGTCGCGGTGTCGAGAAGCGCGAGGACGGCCTGCACCTCGGCGACTTCGGCGGCGCTCGCCGCTTCATTCTTGATCTGGAGGATCGCGCCGGTGTTGCTGTTGAGGCGCGGCGTGGTCTTCACGGCCACGGGATTGCTGTAGAGGTCGCCCTCGTAGACCCACGCGCCGCTGCGGACGCGCGTCTCGATCGAGATGAGGGTCTTGCCTGGAGCCGCGTTGCGGCAGAGCTGGACCGCTGCGAAGAAGCCGATGTCGGCGGAGGCAGCGGTTGCGACGAGCGAGGAAGCCGCGAGGGCGGCGAGGGCGATGGACGAACGGATCTTCATGGCGAACTCCTGTGGGGTGACTGCGCGAGCGTTGGTGCGTGCGAACGAGTCGAGCGCACCGGCCGACCACCTCTGGCCGTGCCCCACAAGAGAGGGTGGCGGCGCGTCAGATACATCCCGCGCAAGAAATCGGTGCACGGCACGTGCCGCGCAGTGCCAGGCACTGGCTGGCACGTGCCAGGCACCGCTTCCCACGCGCGCCCGACTCGTATGCAAGTCCATATTTTACAGAAACTTATGTCGCTGATCTGAGAGGCGGTGCCGCGCAC
>CAIXEV010000573.1 GCA_903918555.1 uncultured bacterium
GCCGGCAATGGCCGCTCGTCGTCGGGCACGCCCGCGAGATCTTCCTGCGAAGGCTCGTCGTCGGGCAGCCGGTAGTCCGCGGCCGCCGACACGAGTTCCTCGAGATTCGCCACGCGCTCGCGCTCGTCGACGGTCGAGTGGTCGTCGAGCCGGTCGAGGCCGCTCGTCTCGAGCACCTCGCTCACGAAGCTCGAGAGGTCGCCCGGCACCCGCTCGTCGAGCGCGCGCGCGAAGTCGCGGACCATCACGACGAATCCCTCGACCGCCTTCGCGATCTTGCCCGACACCACGCCGGCGCCCGGCGCCTGCGCGAACGCGGCGATCAGCGGCAATCCGTTCGCCGCCGCGTACGCCTCGATCTTGCGCACGGTCACATCGCCGATCCCGCGCGTGGGCACATTCACGATGCGCCGCAAGGACACCTCGTCGCGCGGATTGGCGCAGACGCGGAGATACGCGATCGCGTCCTTGATCTCCTTGCGGTCGTAGAACGCGGTGCCGCGCGCGATCGTCGACGGGATCATGCGGCGGCGCAGCGCGTCCTCGACCACGCGCGAGAGCGCGTTCATGCGGTAGAGCACCGCCATCGACCGCCACGGCACGCCTTCGCGCGAGCGCTCCTCGAGGAACTCCGCGACCTTGTCGGCCTCCTCGTGCTCGTCGTTCGCCTTCAGGATGCGCACGGGAAGCCCGTCTCCGAGCCCCGTCGTGAGGTCCTTGTGCTTGCGGCGGCGGTTGTTCGTGATCAGGCCGGCGGCCGCGCCGACGATGTGCGCGGTCGAGCGGAAGTTCTCGCCGAGCGGAACGACCTTCGCGCCCGGGAAGTGCTCCTCGAACTCGAGGATGTTCGAGATGTCGGCGCCGCGCCAGCCGTAGATCGACTGGTCGGGATCGCCCACGACGAAGATGTTGCGCGACTTCGCGGCAAGCGCCGCGGCGATCACGAACTGCGCGTGGTTCGTGTCCTGGTACTCGTCGACGAGCACCCACTGGTGCCGCGCCTGCAGCGCCTCGCGCACCTCCGCGTCGTTCTTGAGGAGGAGCGCGACCTTGAGCAGGAGGTCGTCGAAATCCACGGCGTTCGAGCGCGTCAGCACCGCCTCGTACGCCGCGTACGCCTTCGCGACCGAGCGCGTCCAGAAGTCGTTGGCGTTCGCGAGGTACGCGGCGCTGTCGAGCAGCTTGTTCTTCGCGTCGGAGATCTCGGCGAGCACGCTCGCGGGCGTCCACTGCGTGCTCGAGAGCCCCGCTTCCTCGATCGCGGCCTTGATCGCGTCCTTCTGGTCGCCCGAGTCGTAGATCGAGAACCCCGCCTGCAGCCCGCACCGGTCGCCGAACCGCCGCAGGATCGCGGCGCAATGCGAGTGGAAGGTCGAGACCACGAGGCCCGTGCGCGTGCCGTCCTCGCGCGCGACGAGTTTCGACACGCGCTCGCGCATCTCGCCCGCGGCCTTGTTGGTGAAGGTGAGCGCGAGGATCTTCCACGGCGGCACGCCCGTCGCGATGAGCGCGGCGATGCGACGCGTGATGACGCGCGTCTTGCCCGACCCCGGCCCTGCGAGCACGAGCGCCGGGCCCTCGCGATGCGACGCCGCCTCGAGCTGCGCGGGCGTCAGGTCGCGAAACAGCTCGGTGCGCGCGTCGTCAGGACCGACATCGTCGCCGTCGTGGGAGTGTGAAGCGCGCGAAAAGTGTGACACGAGTCCGATCCTACGGGCAAAGCCGCACCACAACGGCACAAGCGACGCTTGCGCACCGAAGCAGGCGACGATCGCGCTGCGCGCGACAGGCCGCACGCCTCCGTGGGCGGAAAGTTTGGACATCGGCGCATCGAGGGCTTGATGTTTGGTTTTTGTTTGGTAATCTGTGTTCGTGCTGGGCGACGCGTGGGCGGGCGCGCGCCCACGCCGCGAATGGCACAACAGGTTGTCCACCCAACGAGCGCCGAGTTCTGTCGGTTGCTGCGGAGCTGTAGCCTGCTCGCGCCTCGTGCTGTTGGAGGGCGGTTGTGTCGCAGGAGCTGGCGAACGCCCGAGCCTGACCGCTCGAGCCCGGCTGTTCGACCGACGATTCGCGCGCAAGATGCTTTGCGAAAGGTACTTGCATTCGGATCGCGTCGCCGATCGCTCCGCCGGCGGGCTTCAGGCCAGCGGCGGCCCCGATGCAGCCCCGATGCATCCCCGAATCTGTTTCGAAGCAACTTCCACCGATCCCGCAAAAAGGCCAAAAAGAACAACCGCTTGGGGTAGTTCTCTCTTGCTACCCCAATAGGTTGGGGTAGTATCTCGACCGCGACGGGCCCAACGAAGTATTCGGACCCTCGCAACCGCTCCTCCAGTTCGCTGGAGGCGGGTCAGGATGAGTTTCAGGTGAGTTCAGGATGAATGCAGTGTTTGTGAGTGGTGGTTGGTAGGTCAGC
>CAIXEV010000574.1 GCA_903918555.1 uncultured bacterium
CAACATCCATGTCGACTACCTGCCGTTCTTCGACGCGTCGATGGGCGAGCAGCGCTCGATCGACATGACGCTCTGGCACCTCGAGCAGCTCATCCACCGCTATCCCGGCCAGCACTGCTGCCTGATCGCCGAGCTCGTGCAGGGCGAGGGCGGCTTCAACACCGCGCCGCGCGAGTTCTTCGTGAAGCTCTTCGAGGCCGCGAAGAAGGCGGGCATCCCGATCTGGGACGACGAGGTCCAGACCTTCGGCCGCACCGAGAGCATGTTCTGCTTCGAGCGGCTCAACCTCGGCGAGTACATCGATGTCGTGACCGTCGGCAAGATCACCCAGGCCTGCGCGTGCCTCTACACCGCCGACTTCAATCCGAAGGCCGGCCTCCTGTCGGGCACCTTCGCGGCGTCGACGAGTTCGTTCGCGACGGGCCTCTCGATCCTCAAGCGCCTGCAGTCGGGCGGCTACTACGGGCCGAACGGCCGCATCGCCAAGCTGCACGCCGCGTACCGCGAGCACGCGAACGCGTTCGTCGCCAAGCACCCCGAGTGGTTCCCGCCGGTCGTCAACTCGCTCGGTCGCGCGAGCACCGCGTATGTCGCGGGCACGGGCGGCATGATGCGCCTTTCGCCCTTCGGCGGCAGCCGCGAGAAGATCGGCAAGCTCCTCAACAACCTCTTCGAGGACGGCGTCATCGCGTTCAGCTGCGGCCACGGGCCGTACCACCTGCGCTTCCTGCCGCCGGTCGGCGTGATGAAGCCCGAGCAGTTCGGGCCCGTGTTCGAGATCATGGAGAAGAGCTTCGCGCGCACGGCCTGAGCCGCGCGTGCCGAAAGGACCGTCATGTTCGTCATCCGTCCCGCCATCCTCGATGATCTTCCGACGCTCCTGAAGCTCGCGAAGATGGTGCACTTCATCAATCTTCCCGCCGACAAGGACCTGCTCGCCGCGAAGGTCAGCCGCAGCCGGCGCAGCTTCGCGGGCGATGTCGACGACATCCGCCAGCGCGAGTTCATGTTCGTGCTCGAGGACAGCGAGTCCGACGAAGTGGTCGGCACCTGCTCGATCCTCTGCTGCGTGTCGTGGGACGGCCGTCCGCACATCTACCTGAAGACCGGCAAGCGCTCGTTCTACAGCGAGGACCTGCAGCTCGGGCAGACGCATGTCACGCTCGAGCTCGGCACCGACACGAGCGGCCCGAGCGAGGTCGGCGGCCTGATCCTCGCGCCCGGTTTCCGCGGGCGGCCCGAGCGGCTTGGGTCGCTCCTGTCGCTCATCCGCTTCCACTTCATCGGCCTCAACCGCGAGAGCTTCGCCGAGCGGATCCTCGCCGAGATGATGGGTCCGCTGACGCCCGATTCGGGCACGCTGCTGTGGGAATACCTCGGCCGGCGCTTCATCAACCTCTCGTACAAGGAAGCGGACCTCTTCAGCTCGCGCTCGAAGGAGTTCCTGCTGTCGCTGTGGCCGAAGGGCGAGATCTACGCGTCGCTCCTGCCGCCCGAGGCGCGCGCGCTGATCGGCAAGGTCGGCGAGGAGACCGAGCCCGCCAAGCGCATGCTCGAGAAGCAGGGCTTCAAGCACCACGGGCATGTCGATCCGTTCGACGGCGGGCCGTATCTCGACGCCCCGATCGCGGAGATCCCGCTCGTCAAGGCGACCTGCGCGCGGCACATCGCCGCCGCGAAGGAAGTCGAGTCGACGAGCGAGGCGTTCGTGAGCTACAAGGGACGATCGGGTTTCCGCGCGGTGCGCACGCGCTACGGCCTCGCCGGCGAGCGCGTGACGCTGCCCGTCGCGACGCTCGAGGCGATCGGCGCGCCGCACGACGCGGTCGTCGGCTTCACGCCGCTTCCCGAGTCGAAGGGCCCGAAGCGCCGCAGCGTGAAGAAGGGTTGACGCATGCTTCTCTCGAACGCGTACCTCGCGCAGACGCCGGGCGACTACATCGATGGTGCGTTCCGTCCGCTCTCGGGCGACGGAATCGTGACGCGCGACCCCGCGCGGCCGAGCGGCGTCGTGTGGTCGGGTTCGCCGGTCGCGGCGCACGCCGAGGAAGCGGCGGCCGCGGCGCGGCGCGCGCTGCCCGCGTGGAGCGCGCTGCCGTTTGACGCGCGGCGCGCGCATCTCGAGCGCTGGCGCGAGACCTGCGTGAAGCACGCCGCGCGGCTTGCGGCGGCGATCTCGCGCGAGGTCGGCAAGGTCGCGTGGGAGGCCGAGCTCGAGGCGAAGGTCGTCGCCGAGAAGGTCACGATCACGCTCGAGGACCGCGTGCTGGCGCGCGTCGCCGGCTTCGAGGTCGCGGCGGGCGCGGGCAAGACGGGCCTCTGCACCTTCAAGCCCCACGGCGTGATGGCGGTGCTCGGGCCGTTCAACTTTCCGGCGCATCTTCCGAACGGGCACATCGTGCCGGCGCTCCTGCTCGGGAACACCATCGTCTTCAAGCCGAGCGAGAAGGCGGCGTCGGTCGGGCAGCTCCTGGCCGAGCTCGCGCACGAGGCTGGCTTTCCTGCGGGCGTCTTCAATGTCGTGCAGGGCGGCGGCGCGATCGCCGCGCGGCTCGCCACGCATCCCGAGGTCGACGGCGTCCTCTTCACGGGGTCGTTTCCGGTGGGGCGGCGCATCCTCGAGGCGAACCTCGACACGCCCGGGCGCCTGATCGCGCTCGAGATGGGCGGTTCGAACCCGGCGGTCGTGACCGCGAAGGCCGACCTCCGTCGCGCGGCGATCGAGTGCGTGCGCGCGGGGTTTGCGACGACGGGCCAGCGCTGCACCTGCACGCGCCGGATCATCGTCGAGGACTCGATCGCGGATCGCTTCATCCCGCTTGTACTCAGGCTCGCGTCGAACCTCGTGATCGCGGCCGCCGAAGACCGCGTCCCCGCGTTCATGGGCCCGCTCGTCACGGGCGACGCGCGCGACGCGGTGCTGCGCGCGCAGGCCCGGATCGCGGCGGGGGGGCGGCTGCTCCTCGAGGCGTCGCCGCTCGACCGCGAGGGCTTCTTCCTGTCGCCAGGCGCCGTCGAGGTCGCGCGCTTCGAGCGCCGCGCGGATGAAGAGGAGATCTTCGGACCGTTCGTCCAGATTTCGCGGGCGCGGGATCTCGATGACGCGATCGCGCAGGCGAATGCGACGAACTTCGGCCTCGCGGCGAGCCTGTTCTCGTCCGAACGCGCCGAGTGGGAGGCGTTCTTCGCGGGCGTCCGCGCGGGGTGCGTCAACTGGAACACGGGCACGGCGGGCGCGAGCAGCAAGCTGCCGTTCGGCGGCCTCGGGCGATCGGGCAACCATCGCCCGGCCGGCGCCTTCGCGGTCGACGCGGTCGCGTACCCAGTGGCGACGATGGTCGACACAGCCACCCCGGTGGTGCCGCAGGGGATGCTCGTCGACGAGCGGGTGTTCGCAGGAACCAACTAAAATCGTTCATATTGGACACTTTCCTGACGGACAAGCGCCCAAACTCTCGTAATGTCCCTTGAAGAGCCGATCTCCTTCCCCGCGGATTCGTAGATCGCGGGTGCGTTCGGCGGCGCGGTGCGCGCAGAGCGATCGACAACCTGGATTCTGGCCAAGCCGGCGCGCGGATTCCGCGCGCCCTACACGGTGCGGCGTCGCGTGCTGCGGAAAGGCACACGGCGCCGCGCCACCTTTTTTGGCGACGGAAGTCGACGCGGGCTTCGGAGCGCGGGGCGACCGACGGTCCGCCTTGGGCGAGGCGTGCGCTCAATCTCGCGAACCCCTTGAATCGCGTGCGCCGTTTGTGGACGGACGCGTCGGACGGGTTACTTTCCCCTGCAGCCCGTGCGGGCGATCGGCGCCGAACGGCGGCCTCGCGGAGGTTCGCCCGAGCGATCGCCGCGTCGAGCGGAGTGGAAACGATGGAGCCAGAGTCGAGTGAGCCAACAAGTTCGGGAGGCGCGCCGAACGCGCGGGTCGATCTGGCAAAGGCCGGAGACTTCGCGCCGCTCCTCTACGCCGAGTTGCGGGCGCTCGCGGGCGCCTTCATGAGGGCCCAGTCGCCGGGCCACACGCTGCAGCCGACCGCGCTTGTGAACGAGGCGTACATCCGCCTCGCGAGGAGTTCGCCCGAGGCGCTGCGCAACCGCTCGCACTTTCTCGCCGTGGCCGCCAAGGCGATGCGGCATGTGCTGATCAACCACGCGCTGGCGAAGAAGACCGCGAAGCGGGGCGGCGACGCCACCCGGGTTTCATTCGGCTCGCTGGACGGCACCCAGGAGTACGACCACCTCGAGATCATGGCCATCCACGAGGCGCTCGAGCGTCTCGAGGAGCTGGATCCCCGTCGCGCCACGGTCGTCGAGGCGAAGGTGTTCGGCGGGCTGACCAACGACGAGGTGGCGGAGGTTCTCGGCGTCTCCACGACCACGGTGGAGAGCGACTGGCGCACCGGACGGGCCTGGCTCGCCAAGGAACTCCGTCCCGGCGGCGACGAATCGGGCGGATCTGGCTCCCCAGGCTGAGGAGATCCCGCTTCGTTCCTGTTAAGACAGTCGTCGAGTCGTCCGCACGGTCGCCCATGGAACCTTCCGGGAGCCCTTCCGATCCAAGCAGCCGAGCAGCTCGCTACCGCGAGGTGACGGGACTGTTCGATGCCGTGCGCGACCTCCCCGAGGCGGACGCGCGGGAGCGTGTCCAGCGGCACCCCTCCGTCGAGGTTCGCCGCGAGGTGCTCGCGATGCTTGCCGCCGACCGCGACACCGCCAACGCGGTGCGGCCGCTCGTCGATGTGGCGGGCGCGATGGACGAGGCGAATGCGCCGATCGAGATTCCGGCGATGGTGGGCGAGTACAAGGTGACGGGCCTGCTCGGTCAGGGCGGCGGCGGCGTGGTGCTGAAGGGCGTCTGCCCGAAATCGGGCGACACGGTCGCGATCAAGGTGCTCGGGATCGGCGCGTGGAGCAGCCGCGCGCTCGGTCGCTTCCGGCAGGAGATCAAGCTGCTCGGCCACCTGTCGCATCCGGCCATCGCGAAGATCCTCGACGCCGGCACCGACCGCTCGGGCGTGTCGCCGCACCCGTACTTCGTGATGGAGTTCGTGGACGGGCGGTCGCTGTCGGAGTGGCGCCGCGCCGCGCCGCGCACGCCGCGCGAGATCGTCGCGCTCTTCGCGGAGATCGTCGAGGCGGTGGCGTACTCGCACGCGCGAGGGATCACGCACCGCGACCTGAAGCCGAGCAATGTGCTCGTCACCGCGGATGGCCGCGCGAAGATTCTCGACTTCGGCGTGGCGACGGTGGCGCGCGACGCGGATCCGTCGCTCGACCCGCTGCGGACGCTGACGATGCTGCTGCAGTTCGGCGGCACGCGGCACGCGGACGGGACGCGCGGCGCGGGCCGGACGGCGGAGGGCTCCGTGGTCGGCACGCTGCCC
>CAIXEV010000575.1 GCA_903918555.1 uncultured bacterium
CCGCAGAGGAAACCCGCTGGCCGACCGGCGCAGAAGCTCCCGTCGAAAGGTGTGCGGGCGAAAGAGCGACGGCCGCCAAGGCGGCCACTGCGACGCCGAGACGAGGAGCGGTGTCCGTGATCCAAGCACGACCCGAGTGTAACCCACCCCCCGTTTCCGCCAACCCTCCATCGCCGGAACTTTTCCGATTTCGGGGCGAGGTTCGGTGCCGCGCGCCTTCGCGAACTCCTTCGGCTTTCAGCGGACTTCTTCGAGCGCGATCGCCTCGCCCCGATCCACGAAGAGCAGCTCGAGCCGCACCGACTCGCGAGGAATCGTGAACATCTCCGCGACCGCGTCTCCATATGCCTCCAGCTGCGAGCGATAGCCCGCGATCTTCGCGTCGAGCGAGTCGCGCGGCGAATCCTTCGCGCCGGTCTTGAAGTCGATGATCGTCGCTCCGACCGGAACGCCTTCGCGGAGCGAGAGCACAAGCCGGTCGATCCGCCCGTTGACGATCGCTCCATCGACTTCGCGTGCGAAGGCAAGCTCGGTGAGCACCCGCGCGGAAGCGGTGTCGCCGGCAACCTCGAGCGCGCTGGCGATCGATCCCGGTTGGCCCCGCGACGATGCGATGCGCGCAAGCACGCCCCGGATCTCATCCGAAAGCTCGTCCGAGATCGGCGCGCCCTTCTCCACCGCGGCCCGGCTGCGGGCGCGTTCGACGATCGCTTCGCGCCGCGATGGCTCGGCAAGGTCGTCGATCGAGCGGACCTCGCGGAAGCACTCGTGGACGAACACGCCGCGCACCGCGATGTCGTCGTCGGTGAATGGGTCAAGCGCCCACAGCGAGCGTTGCGCGTGCGACGAAGGTGGCGCAGCACGCCCGCGCGCGCGAGGCTTGATCACGACGAGGGGTTGGGCCGCAGCGGCGGGAAGTGCGTTTGCGGCGACCGCCCCGGTGCGCGCCGGGTCCGTTGCCGCAGTCGGGGGTTGCGCGGCCGCCTTCGACGAGTGTTGCGGGTGTTGCGGGTGTTGCGGGGCGGCTTGCGGCGCTGCGGAGGCTTCTCCACCTTCAGCGCCCTCGTACACCGACTCCCAGAAGGGCTTCGTCTCGCCGGGCGCGCACACAACGGGCTTCGCCTGCTGCCAATCAGGCACGAAGTCCGATGCGTTCGCCACCGTGTCGGGCTCGGGCGCAGGCCGCATCAATGCGCATCGAATCAGCTTCGCCGCCGTCGGACTCTTGCCCTTCTCCTCGTGGTTCATCACGAGATGCAGGCCACGCTTTGCGCGCGTGATCGCGACATAGAAACTCGAGAGGTCGTCGAGCAGGCCGCGCCGACGCTCGTCGCGCTCGAGGACGGAGAGTTCGGGAACGAAGCACCTGATCTGCTCGCTGAGCAGCGGCCCGATGAGCCGCGGAGGCTCGCTCGGCCTCGGCCTGTAGACGCCCCAGCCGACGGGCGTCTCGCCCCAGTTCTCGTCGAGCGTCAGGCAGATCACCTCGTCGAACTCGAGGCCTTTCGAGCGATGGACCGTCATCACGCGCACGCGGTCGGCTGAACTCGAGTCGGCGGTATCGGCCTCGACCGCATCGATGAAGTCGAGCAGGCGCGCCGGCGGCGCGTCGACGAAGTCCTCGGCGATCGCGACGACGCGCGCGAGACGGCTCGCATCGATCGGCGACAGTCCGAGCCGAGCCAGCGCGTCGAACGCCTCGCGGACGACCCGGGCAAGCCCATGATCGGCGATGCGCGCGCGCATCTCGGCGGCGAACTCACGCGCCCGCACCGCGGCCTTGCGCGGACTGCCATGCTCCTCCATCGGGGGCAAACCGGTCACCACCGCCATCGGCCCGCGCGAGACGAGGAAGTGCGAGATGCCGTCATCAGGCCTGTCGACAAGCCGGAGCATCGCGACGACGCCGACGACCGCCGGCGAGTCGAGCAGGATCGCACGCCCTTCGTCGCTTGCCGCAACGCCGCGCTTCTTGAGCTCGCCCATCGTGTCGGCGATCGCCTTGTTCGTCCGGGCGAGGATGCCGACGGTGCGATCGGGGTACTCGCGAACGATGCGCGCCGCGATGTCGGCGGCGACCTCATACGGCGTCACCACGATCGCATCGCCATCGGAGGCACCAGCGCCGTCTCCGGCCTCGCCGTCACCGCTCGATGATCCGCTCGGGGAATGACTCGACGAGCCGCTGTCGTCGCCCGCATCGGCGGAACCACCGCCTCCGTCCAGCTTCCCGTACGCGTACGCCGCGATGCGACCACCGATCTTGGGCTTGGCCGACTCATGGCGCTCGAAGCGCCACTCGCCGAGCGCACGCTCGAAGGCGCTTGCGAGCGACTCGGCGGGAAGACCCGCCCGCGCGATCCAACCGTCGAGGTCCACGCGCGCACTCGTCAGCCTTGCCGTCGTCTCGGTCTTCGCGAGGCCAAGCACATCGCCCCGGAAGTCCGCGAAGACCCTGTTCACGAAGTCCATCAGGATGGGCGACGACCGAAAGCTCTTGCGGAGCGGGTCGCTCGCGCCGAGTTGGGCTGCGTAGGTCTGCGAGATCTCGGCGATGAGGCCAGGCGTGCCGCCGCGCCAGCCATAGATCGACTGCTTGGGGTCACCGACGAGCAGGAAGCCGCCCGCCCGCGCGGGGTCGCCCACACCGAGCACATCCTCGAGAAGCGGCCGGAGCGCGAGGAACTGCTCGACGGAGGTGTCCTGCGCCTCGTCGATCGCAAGGTCGCGCAGATCGACGCCAAGCGCCGCGCGAAGTTCGTCGGGATTCGCCACGCGCGAGCCCGCGCGACCCGCGGCGGCGGCCACGCCCCGCGTCACATCGCTGAAACTGAAGAGCCCGCGATCGACTTGGAGCCGCGTCAGTGCGCCATCGGCCATGGGCAGCAGTTCACGCACCGCGCGCAGTTGGCTCCGCAGGTCCTTCACGAGCGCCGCCCGCAGATGCGGCAGCAGCTGGGTACCGAACGCGATGAAGTCGTCGGGGACGACCGCCGGACCAAACTTTCCGCGCTCGACGATCTTCGCGAAGAGCGTGCTCTTTGCGATCGATCGGAAGTCGCGTGCGGAGAGGTGGGACTGCAGTTTCTTCCATGCGCTCTCGAAGCCCGAATACGGCTTGCCGTTCTTGGCCGCGGGCACCTGCAAGATGCCGGCGAACGCGAGAACAGCGTCCCACTTCTCGCGGGTGAGCCCCTCCTCGGTCTCAAGCGTCTCGGCCCAGCCGAAGACGCGATCGACCGCCGCCTCGCCGGCGACCGCGACGGCGCGGTACATGTCGAGCGGCGTCACGGAGTCGCCGCCGAGCCGCGACTCGATCGCGCGAGAGACACTCGGCCTCGGCTCGCCCTGCTCCAGGAGATCGAGCAGCGCCTCCGCTGAATCGTCGGACAGGATCTCGGCCGCGGCGCTTGCCCGCAGCTCGTCGAGTTCATGTTCCTCCGCCAGCGTCCACTCGGCGGGAAGCCCGACTTCCTCGGGCATCGCGGTCGCGATCCGATGGAAGAAGCCGTCGATGGTGCCGATCGGGAGCCGGTGGAGTTCGGCGGCGAGCGCTTTCAGCGCGGCGCGATACTCGCCCTCGGTCGCGTCGCCGATGACGGCGCTGAACTCCCTGCGCGCCTTCACCCCGGCGTCGCCCGCGCGCGCGCCCTGCGCTGCGTGCGAGAGAACGCGCGCAAGGATCTCGCCAGCCGCCTTCCGCGTGAAGGTCACGGCAAGCATGCGGGCGGGTTGCGGCTCGCGGCCCGCGCGCACCTCGTCGATCGACCAGCGGAGGATGCGGTTCGCGAGGGTCCACGTCTTGCCGGAGCCCGCATTCGCGATGACGATCGACCGCGGCGCCGGCGCCTGCGTCCGCGCATCGCCCCCGGTCGCAGTGCTCGTGGATATTGGCGTCGCGGATGACGGCGTTGTGGCTGATGGCGTCGTGGATGATGGCGTCGCGCTCATTCCTCGCCCCCTTCCTCGCCTGCCGCATCCACAAGTCCGCGTTGCCCCCGTCCCCAGATCGCGCCCAGTGGGTCGCCGGCAGCGACGGGAATGCGGCCGCTCGGGGTGAACTCGCCACGCTGGATCGCGCCGACGATCTCGATCGCGAGTTCCTCGGCCGCATCGAGATCGTGCTCGAGGACAACCTTCGGATCGAACATGGCGAACCCGCTCTTCTCGGCGCTTGGCGCGAGATTGATGTAGCCGAGGTCGCCCGGCCCCACCACGACTGGCTCGGGCATCGAGCGCAACAGCACCCGATAGAGCGGGAGCTGCAAGTCCTTCCACTCGATCATGCCCGTCGACTTCTTGCGCTTGCCGCCGCGCACATGGGTCTTGGTGGGCGGATCGGCGGTTGCGGCTGTCTTGTAGTCGACGGCCCGATACGCGCCGGTACCCATGTTTCGGTCGACTCGGTCGATGCGGCCCTTGAGGTACAGGCCGGTGAGGTACAGGCCGGTGGCCGCAGGAAGCCGCGGCGATTCGATCGCGCCGCCGTCTTCCTCATTTGCCCCGGGCGCGAACGACAGCTCGATGAGATGGACCTTCCACCCCTGCAGCGCCTGTTCGGCCTGGATCTCCGCGAAACGCCTCAATCTCCGCCGCGCGAGTTCGATCTGGACACGCAGCGCAGGCACGCGCGACTTCGGATAGTGCGCCGCGACGAAGCGATCGAGATGCTCGAGCGCGCTCCGCTCGATCGCGCCCGCATCCTCGGTTGGACGCGCTCGGGCGGCCTCTTCACGCCCCCACCGCTCGAGCGCGGAGTGGACGAGGGTGCCGAAGCTGCGTGAATCAAGCTCGGTCGCTCGCTCATCGAGGTCGCCGAGCCGGAGGCGACGGTCGCTCTGCTGTTGGAAGAGATACGGGCAGGTGAGGAACGACTTGAAGGCGGTGACGCCGATCGACTCGATGACCGTGCCTGCGATCGGCGGCGTCTTCACGAAGCCCGCCGTGGCGGTGTCGGAGGACGAGACAACCGGGCGCTGATCTCCCGAATCGGATGCGAACAGCAGCGTCACGCGATCGGCGAGCGCGGCGTCCTCGACACGCAGCAGGACCCGCGAGGGCTTCAACGGATCGCCCTCCTCGCTCTGCCGGGGAACGACGAAGGTCACGCTTGCGCCTCTCGGGCAACCGGCGCGCGCGGAGGCACGCGTGAGGATTCCGTCGAGGATCCACGCATCGCGCGCTGTATGGCGGCGCGTCGAGGGCATGCCACGCGCGGCGCGAAGCTCGTCCGGGATCAACGCGTCGCCG
>CAIXEV010000576.1 GCA_903918555.1 uncultured bacterium
CGGCGACGCGGGCGGCGCGCTCTTCGGCGGCAGCGGCTGCGTGCTCGACGCGCGCTTCCGCTTGCTTGACGCGCTCGATGCGCGCGCCGACTTCGTTCTCGAACTGCGCGATCGACTGCTCGGCGAAGCGGGCTGCGCGCCCTTCGGCGGTGGCCGCTGCGAGCGTGATGCGCGCTTCGACTTCCTTGGCGCGATCGAGGCGTGCGTCGAGCTCGTTCTCGAGCTGCGCGATCGACTGCTCGGCGACGCGGGCGGCGCGCTCTTCGGCGGCAGCGGCTGCGTGCTCGACGCGCGCTTCCGCTTGCTTGACGCGCTCGATGCGCGCGCCGACTTCGTTCTCGAACTGCGCGATCGACTGCTCGGCGACGCGGGCTGCGCGCCCTTCGGCGGTGGCCGCTGCGAGCGTGATGCGCGCTTCGACTTCCTTGGCGCGCTCGAGGCGTGCGTTGAGTTCCGACTCGAACTGCGCGATCGACTGCTCGGCGACGCTGGCTGCGCGCTCTTCGGCGGCAGCGGCTGCGTGCTCGACGCGCGCTTCCGCTTGCTTGACGCGCTCGATCCGCGCGCCGACTTCGTTCTCGAGCTGCGCGATCGACTGCTCGGCGACGCGGGCTGCGCGCTCCTCGCCGTTCGCGGTGGCGTGCTCGATGCGGACAACCGAGTCGGCGGCGCGTTGCTCGGCGAGCGCGAGCGCCGCCGCGGCGCGGGCCGTCAATTCGGCTTCGAACCTCTCGATGCGGGCGGATTCGCGACGGTCGACCTGCTCCTGCGCGTCGGCGAGCCGGGCGAGATGGACCTCGGTTCCATGGAGGATCTCCTTCGCCGAGCGCTCGGCGTCCGCGACCGAGTCTGCGCTTGCGCGCGACAGACGATCGACCTGCGCATCGCACAGGCTGCGGATCGAGGCAAGACGATCGTCGGCAAGCGCCGTGGCGTCGAGATCAGCGCGCTTGATGCGGCCAAGCTGCGCATCGAGCTCGTGCTGGATCCGCTCGAGCTTCTCCTGCGCGAGTTGCCCCGCGCCCTGCTCGAACTGGCGGAACCGCTCGCGCTGCGCATCGAGTTCGCGCGCGATTTCCTCGAGTTTTTCCCTCGTCAGGCGCTCCGCATCGGAGTTGAGCGCGGCCTGCGAGGCCTGCACGGCGGACGCGAGCACGCGCTCGACTTCCTCGATCGCCTTCACGGCGCGGCTTGCGATCGACTCGCCGCGCGCCGACTGCACATCGAACGCCTGCAGCATGCGCACGCCGAGCTTGAGCCGCTCCTCGATGTCCGCGGTGAGGCGCACCGCGCGCTCGGTCGCAGCCTGCTCCTCGGAGAGACGCGTCTCGAGCCGGGGCAGCGCGCGGTCGGCGCGGTTGACGAGGTCGGAGAGCTTCGAGGCGACGGTTTGCGACGGGGAAGCGGCAAGAGGCACGGCCGTCGCGGCGCGCGGTGCCGGCACCGAGATCGGCGCGGCAGGCGAGGTCAGCTGCGAGGTGCGGACCGGGATGAACTTCGCTGCACCATCGAGCGGGCGCGTCAGGTCAAACGGCGCGGTGCCGTTCGGCGACGGAGTTGCGCCCGATCCACTTGGTGCTGAAGAGCTGTTTGGCTGTTGACCGTTCTGTTCGAGCATATCCTTCGCTCGCGTGGGGCATCCTGCCCAGTGAGAACCTTCGAAGAGAGCGCCGCGGCTTGGGGACAACCCCTCGCACGCCGAAGACAACTCCGACAACAATCAGTTTCGCAGGAATTCGGCATCGAGGGACCGAGAAGTGGTGGTCCTCGAGAAGATTTTTCGAATCGCGCGCCTCAGCGCGGACGGCGCGCGCGCGGCGCCGGCTTCCCAGATCGGGGTGGCCGACCGCCTCTGGTTTGCTCGCCAGAGCGACGGTCTTTGCCGTCCGGTCGACGCGGGCCGTCCTTGCGCTCGGTTCGACGCGGCTCGGCCGCGCGCTCCGGTCGACGCGGGCCGTCCTTGCGGTCGGTTCGGCGGGGCTCGGCGGTGCGCTCGGTTCGACGCGGGCCGTCCTTGCGGTCGGGTCGACGCGCGGGCTTCGCCTGCTCGCGTCGCTTCGGCTCGGATGTTCGGGCGCTGGGGGTTCGGGCTTCAGTGGTTCGGGCGCTGGGGGTTTTTGCGCCGGGGGTTTTTGCGCCGGGGGTTCGAGCATCGGGCTTCGCCGCGCTTGCGCTTGCGCTCTCGGCGGCGAGCCGCTCGGCGCGCTCTTCGCGCGCAACGGCGAGTTCGACCATCGAGCGCTTCGGCTCGCGCGGGGCGCGCCTTGCGCTCGGATCCTCGGACTTCGAGGCGCGCAGGAGCTGCTCGACCTCGCGAGACGCGAGTTCGCGCCACTCGCCCACCGCGAGCCCCTTGAGGCGCAGCGGTCCGAACGAGGTCCGACGCAGCTTGTTGACGGGGTGGCCGAGCTCGAGCATGAGGGGCCGAATCTGCAGGTTTCGGTGCTCGCAGAGGGTCAGGTGCAGGACCGTCTTGTCGCGGTCGCGGCTCACCAGACGCAGCGAACTGCGGGTTTCGCCGCGCCTCGCGCCGCGCTCGGCCGCGAAGATCTTGCGCTCGAGATCGGCGATCGCCTTCTCATCGAGCCGGCCGTCGACGGTGATGTCGTAGCCCTTCTCAACGAGGTAGCGGGGGTGGGTGACGCGGTTGGCGAACTCGCCGTCGTTGGTCAGGATCAGGAGGCCCGAGCTGTCGAGGTCGAGCCGGCCGACGCAGTACAGCCGCGGCTTCGACGGGTGCTCGACGAGGTCGATCGCGCGCGGGCGCCCCTCGGGATCGCTGTTGGTGCAGACGGTTCCGCGCGGCTTGAAGAGCACGATGTAGACATGCTTCTCCGCCCTGCGCAGCGGACGCCCGTAGACCTCGATCTTGTCGACGGACGGGTCGACCCAGGCCGGCAGCCGGTCGATGACCTTGCCGTTGACGGTCACGGCGCCCGAAAGCACGAGTTCCTCGCACTCGCGGCGGGCGGCGACACCCGCGTCGGCCATCACCCGCTGCAGGCGCAGGCCGCGCGACTTGTCGGCGAACTCGCCTTGGGGCATTGCGGATTGGCGGGGCTTCCGGGGGGAACGCATCTGGACAGTGTACGGGGCGCGCGAAACGCGCGCGCGTGTCGGCTATCCTCCCGCCATGCCACTCTATGAGTACGAGTCGATCGAGGACGGAGAGGTGATCGAACTTCTCCGTCCCATGAAGGACGCCGATCTGCCAGTCGAGGACCCTGCGGGCCGCGGGCGGAGTTTCCGCAGGCGGTTCTCCGTGTTCGGCGTCTCCGGTGCGGCGGACGCCGTCGCCGGCGTGTCGGCTGGCGGACATGTGCATTCGTCGGGCTGCGGTTGCGGCAAGCCCCGTGGAAGTTGCGGCCTCGGATGAAGTCACCAGCCTCACGGGTCGAGTCGTCCGGCACACGCACGGTCATCCATGGAGTTGATTTCTCGGGTGCGGATGGTGGCGGCGCCGCCAAGATCCGCATCGCCGAGCGCGAGCTCGCTTCGCGCAGCGCGGTGGCGGTGCGCTCGCGCGTCGACCGCAACGGCCTGCGCAGGGCGATTCTCGAGAGCGCGCTCGACGGCCGCGCGCACCTCTGGCGGATCGATGCGCCTTTCGGGCTCCCGGTCGAGTGCTTCGCCGAGTCGCGGCCCGAGGGTTTCGGCGATGGCCCGCTCACCTGGATCGCGATCGCCGAGTGGATGGCCGGCTTCGAGACCGCGCGCGAATGGCGCGGCGCGATGC
>CAIXEV010000577.1 GCA_903918555.1 uncultured bacterium
GCCATCGGGCGTGGAATTCGCCTTGTTCGGTTTCGACCGTGACTTCTCCGTCATCAAGTCTGGCCAGCTTTCGGATGCCGCACGAGGTTCTTACCTCTGCGCCCGCTTCGCGCGCGGTCTCCATCATCATCTTGTCGAGATGGATGCGCGCCATGTTGAAGGTTTCCTTATCGCCGTCTCCGAACACATCGCGGAAGTAGAAGTGCTGCGGACCATGGCGTCCGTCTCCTAGGGAGATCTCGACTCCCACCTTCCGCGCGTGCGGAAGGGCGAGGCACTTGTCGAGCACCCCGAGCCGGCGGAAGGCCCGCTTGGTGCGCGGAAGGAAACTCTCGCCGATGCGAAAGCGCGGGAACTCGCCGCGGTCAAGGACCAGGATGTCAAGTCCAGCGCGCGCCATCTCCATTGCGGCGGCGCTGCCCGCGGGTCCTGCTCCGATCACGATGCAGTCAAACCTACGGCTTGGAAGCACGGCAGATCCCTTCGATCTCGAGGAGAAGTTCATGTCTGCAGATCGGCGCATGGAGAATGCGATCGACCCGATCGCCGAAGCGATCCTTGGCCAGTACCTCAACGCGGTCGAGGTCGGCTGCGTCTCTGACATAGATCTGAAGCGCGCGCCAGGCGCCATCGCCACCGCCTGCGTCGGCGAGCGCTGCGAGGTTTCGCACCGATTCGTCGAACTGCGCTTCGAGCTGGCCGTGGTGCATCGATTCCTCGCCGATGACTGACGCAGTTCCTGAAGCGAAGAGCAGCCCGTCGGTGCGGGTGGCACGGGTGAAGGCGGGCGGCACGGGACCGAATCTGTCGGAGTAGAGCCACGCGGGGCGCTGCCTTGGGTTTTCGACCGCAGTGAAGGCGCCTTCGAGCCAGAGCGCGTGGACCACAAGATCGTTGCCTGCATGGCCGACACAGGTGCCTGCCGGCATCACCCGCACATGCTCGGCCATCCGCCGATACGCGTCGGTGCGACCTGTGTTGAATCGCATGTACCGCTGGAACGAATCGTCGTCCCGATCAGTCGGACGGGGCAGGAACGCCCAGACGCGACAGGGGCCGCCCGGAAGATCGCTGAGCGCGTCGAGAAAGACCTGGCGCGCCGCATCGGTCACCGCTTGGCCACGAAGCGCATCCGCTGCGACGCGGCGCGAGGCGATTCGCGCGCCGTTCAAACCGAATTCTTGAACCAGCGAACCGATCCAAGGCCCAATGTCGCGATCGGCCTCGCCGGCCGCAGCCCAATGGGCCACGGTCGGGATACGCGATCGTGTTCTTTGCCCGGCGGCCAATGTCATTGAGGGTTTCATCCTACCAAAATGACGCAAGTCAACGAAGCGTTGCCGCCCAGCATGCGCCATGAGGGTCGGTAAACGCAGAGAGCTTGCGGTCACCTCCGGCGTCGGCGAGCATGACCGCAAAGGGGGTCGCGGCGCCGATCTCCGCGACGGCGAGGCGGCGGCAGTTTCGCGTCGGTCCGGCCGCAGGATCGTCGAAGGGTGCGTTTGAGGTCGTCGCCAGCAAGCCCTCGGTCGCCTCGGCCGCTCTCTGGAAAAGTTCGCGTGCGGCCTGTTCGGGCGCGAACGGGTCGGTGCGTCCATGGATGCCATCCACCGTGAATATTGGACGCCGCCCCTCGCGGCGGGAATCGCACCCGGGCTCGACCAGGAACGCGATCGCGCCCGACCGCAGGGGGACTGGACGCGGTGCGCATCGTGAGAGCGTGCGGGCGACGATCGGGTGCTCCTCTTCTGCGGCGACGATGATCGCGCGGCTCCACTCGCCACTGGTGAGGCGGGCATGGGCGAGAAGCATGGCCTCAAGGCC
>CAIXEV010000578.1 GCA_903918555.1 uncultured bacterium
GAGTCGGCGGAGTACACTCCTGCACCCCAGGGAACCACCCATGCCCTACTACACCAAGCTCGGCAATCTTCCCTCCATGCGCCACATCCAGTTCCGCCGTCCCGACGGCGGGCTCTACGCGGAAGAGGTGTTCGGCACCGAAGGATTCGTCGGCCCGACCTCGACGCTGTATCACATCAACCCGCCGACGCAGGTGATCGGCTGGAAGCCGCTCTACTCGACGAAGGTCCAGTATGTCGAGCGCGACACCATGCGCATGCGGCATGTGAAGAGCATGCCGATGAAGGCGAAGGGCGACCCCGTCACCGGCCGCACCGTGCTGTTTGGCAACAACGATGTCGAGATCGGCGTCTGCGTTCCTGCGGAGCCGATGAAGTACCACTTCAAGAACGCGTCGGCCGACGAGTGCTTCTTCATCCACTTTGGATCGGGCGTGGTCTACACCATGTTCGGCGCGCTGAAGTTCGGGCCGAAGGACTACATCGTGATCCCGAAGGGCACGATCTACCGCATGGTGTTCGACAAGCCCGCCGCGGGCGAGCCGGCGGCTCGCTTCCTGCTGATCGAGAGCGTGAACGGCTCGCACATCCTGCCGCCGCCGCGCTACATGTCGAAGAAGACCGCGCAGTTCCTCGAGCACGCGCCCTACTGCGAGCGCGACCTGCGCCTGCCCGAGATGCCGATGACCTTCGACGAGAAGGGCAAGTTCGAGGTTCGCATCAAGAGCCGCGACCAGGTGCACTCGTACGGCTACAGCTACCACCCGCTCGATGTCATCGGCTGGGACGGCTGCTACTACCCGTACTGCTTCAACATCGACGACTTCAGCCCGATCGTTGGCAAGCACCACATGCCGCCGCCGACGCACCAGACCTTCGAGGCGCACAACTTCGTGATCTGCTCGTTCTGCCCGCGTCCGCTCGACTTCCATCCGCAGGCGATCGTGGTTCCGTACAACCACTCGAACCTCGACTCGGACGAGGTCCTCTACTATGTCGAGGGCAACTACAAGGCGCGCCGAGGGATCGAGCAGGGTTCGCTGTCGCTTCACCCGCAGGGCATCCCGCACGGACCGCACCCGGGCACCGTCGAGGCGTCGATCGGCGCGACCCACACCAACGAACTCGCGGTGATGTGCGACACCTTCGCACCGCTCTACCCGACGAAGGCCGCGCTCGGGCTCGACGACCTGAACTACCCGAAGAGCTGGGAGTCGGGCTGGACGCCTGCCGAGCGCGAGGCGCTTGCTGCGGCGAAGGCCGCAGGCGAGGCCGCGCCGGGGAAGACGCCGGGGACGGGTCCCATGAAGAAGGCTGAGAAGAAGCCTGCGAAGAAGGCCGCGAAGACCGTCACGGCGAAGCGTGCTGCGACGCGCGGCGGCGGCTCGGCCGACACGTGGGCATGATGTGACCAGGGCATGATGTGACCAGGGCATGATGTGACCAGGGCATGATGTGACCAGGGCATGACCTGACCGACGACTTGGCGCACGCGACAGCCTGAGTTGCGACCTGTGCGGCGAACCATTCGACCACGAAGGGAACTTCTGATGCTTGCTGCCGTCCTTGCTGCCCTTCTCCCGCTGATGCAGGCTCCTGCACCGGCAACTCCGACGACAACGCCTCCCACAAGCACCCCTCCTACGGCGCCGCCCACGGAAGCGCCGAAGGACTCCGCGCCGAAGCCTGCGGCTCCGCCTGCGACTCCGCCTGCGGCGCCTCAGAAGCCCGCGCCCAAGCCTCCCACGATCGTCTCGGCGAACGATGTCCTGCATGTCACGCCGCAGGCCGGGCTCGTGCGGCAGAAGTTCACCCTCTTCGGGGAGGAGTTCGACTGCGAGCTCTGCCTCGACCACACCAGCCGGAACACCGGCATGGGCGCGCGGACCGAGTTCCCCGAGGGGACCGCGATGATCTTCGTGCACCCCTATCCGACGCTGCTCAACTACTGGATGAAGGACTGCCTCATCGACATGGACATGGTCATGGTCGACGAGACCGGGATCATCTCCGCGCTCCACGAGGGCGTGCGCGAGAAGCTGCGCACCAAGCAGGAGTCGCTCAGGGACTACGAGGATCGCCTTCGGCGCTACTCCTCATACCGCCGCGCGAAGTATGTGATCGAGTTCCCCGCCGGCACGATCGCCCGCCTCAAGCCGAAGCAGGGCCAGCGGATCGCGATCGACTGGAAGTCGCTCGACGCGCGGGCCAAGTAGCTCGCGTCAATCGGTCTGCTGACCGATGGCTGTAGTCGTGCCGCCCGAGGCGCCCGTACCGCCCGAGGCGCCCGTACCGCCCGAAACGCCCGTACCGCCCGAGGTGGCGACCCGTTTTGGTCCAGCCCACCAGAGTCGGATGGTGCCGTCGATCGAACCGGTCGCGAGGGTCGACCCGTCCTTGGAGAAGGCGAGCGCGAGGACCTGGTCGCCATGTCCGTCAAGCGAAAGAACCTGCATGCCGTCGCTCGCGTCAAGCACGACGAGCACCGGCGCCTTGCCACACGATGCGATGCGAGTTGCGTCGGGTGAAAGTGCGACGCGCGTGAACCCGGCCGCATTCGCGGGGACGCGCCACGCGAACGGATCGCTTGGCGGTCGGTCGAGATCGAGGAGTGCGACCTCGCCGCCGAGGAGCCCGACCGCAAGACGGTCGGAGCCAAGGCGTGCGTCGAGATCGGTGACCGTGCCGTTCACGGCATACGACCTTCGAAGTTTGGGCGCAGGCAATTCGTCCACCTCTTCGAACGAATACTGCAGGAGCTTCCCTGACGCGCCAATGAAGAGATCGCGCCCATCGCCGCGCGTCGCGAGAGCGGCCATGTCCTTCGTGCCGAGCGGGATCGATCCAACCTGCTTTCCGGCGCGGTCGTAGAGCCCAACCTCCGCACTCGTGAACGCGGCGACCGCGATCAGGCGCCCGCCGGCGACCGTCGCGACGGCGTACGGGAAGTGATCGAGATCATGCGAGACGACCGATCCGTCGCGAGCGATGAGATGGAACGCCGACCCGGCGACCGCCACGACGCCGCCGAGAGGATCAGGCGCCACCGCCCACACGATCGCGGGCGCATCCGGACCGACAGGGTTGACGGCGGCAGTCGGCTTCCTTGCCGCGCTTGGCCAGAACATCACCCGTCCGTCCGTGGCGGGCGCCTCTCCCGCGCCCGAGACAAGCGTGTCGTCGGCCAGGAACGCGAGCGAGTAGATCCAGGCGCGCGCGTCACGAAGGACCGGCTCGATCACCTCCCTGTCGATGTCCCAGCTGCGCGCGCAGAGATCCTCGCCGACCGAGATCAGTTCGCCCCGCTCGGGATCGAACGCGAGACCACGCACCTGGAGCTCCGCGCCGACCGCCGCGCCGATCTGCCCGCCGGTATCCACATCCCAGACGCGAATCACGCCGTCGGTCGCCCCGGTCGCAAACTGCGCGGGGCCGGGGCCGGCGACAAGCGCACGCAACGCGCCCGCGCCGGCGGCGATGGTTCTGATCGACTCCCCGTACTCGCCGTCGAACACGGCGACCTCGCCCGTGTACAGCCCGACGAGCGCACGCGGACCCTCCCGCCCGGCGCAGACGCCCACGCGCTCGACGACGCGGTCGCCAAGGTCGAGCGGAATCGGCGCCGCGTCGAGCGAGCGCAGCAGCATCGCCCGCGTCGTTCCGCGGCACGCAAAGACGACGCCAGCGGAGTCGGGAAGAAATCGGACGATTCCCTCGCCGCCGCGTGCGGAATTCGAAATCGCGCCGATGCGCCGCGCCAACCTCCCAGTCGCGGCGTCGAGGATGGCAAGCGCGCCGCCATTTGAACCAATCGCGATCCAGCGGCCATCGGGCGACCACGCGACGCCGGATGGCGACCCGATCTGCGGATCGAAGCTGCGCACCACCGTGCCGTCGCGCGTCGAGAGGACGGGGATCTCGCGCTTGCTGGTGTCGACCGCGATGAACTCCGTGCCATCTGGCGAGGTCGCGACTTCGGAGATCGACGCGCCGCGCCTCCCCAGGAGTTGCGCCGTGCCGAGTCCGCGCGGCAATCGGTAGAGCGAGCCCTCGAGCCCGCCAACGATCACGCAGTCGTGGCCGAGCGCGATCGAGATCGGCATCGTCGGCATCTCGACCACGGTCGTCTCGGCGCCGGCCCTCGACGCGAGGTACTTCCATTCCCATCCCCGCCGTTCGGGCGACGCGCGCTCAAGGGCGCGCCGTGCGTCGCGTGAGGCGTTCGCGCGGAGCGCGGCCTCGGCATCGCGGATGGTCCGACGGTACTCGACCTGCTCGGTGATCTCGAGCGCCTGGGCGAGTTCGGTGCCGCGATGCTCGGCTTCCTGCAGCAGATTGAGCACATAGCCGAGGACCGCGATCAGCGTTGCGAACGCGAGCGCCGTGGCCGCGATCAGACCCCGATAGCGCCGCGTGAAGCGCCGTACGCGCGCGATGCGCGAAACCGGCCGCGCACGCGTCGGCTTGCCGTCGAGGAAGAGCCGCAGATCGGCGGCGAGATCGGCAGCCGACTGGTAGCGAAGCGCCGGGTCCTTCTCGAGCAGGCGGGCGACGACGGTCTCGAGGTCGCCCCGCAGGCCCCGATGGACCCGACCGAGCGTCGACGGAATCTCGTCCCGAATGATCGCGGCAGCCTCGGGAAGCGTGCGCCGTTCGACGAGATAGGGAAGACGCCCTGCGAGACATTCGAAGAGCATCACCCCGATCGAGTAGAGGTCGCTGCGGGCGTCGACCCCGCGCGTTCCGTCGAACTGCTCGGGGCTCATGTAGGGAATCGTGCCGACGAGCGCGTCGCCCGCGGTCGGAGCGCCGATCGTCGGAAACATCCCCGACGATCGTCCGCCCGCACTGCTCCCAGCC
>CAIXEV010000579.1 GCA_903918555.1 uncultured bacterium
AGGCAAGGAGGAGAACGACCGAGACGCGCGCCTCGACCGAGCGGAGGTACCCGTCGGTCTCGAAGCCGCGGATCCTGTACGGCAGAAGGTCCCAGCCGACGAATCCCCACGGCCGTGGGCGATCCGGGCTCAAGAACTCCTCGTATGTTGACCGGGGCTGCTCGGGGCCGAAGATGTGGGAATTCGAACAGAGCGCGAGGATGAGCGCGGCCCGCTCGTTGTCGTCGGTCGGGCGCGCAAGCCCGCGCAGCGCGACCATCGTGTGCGTGTAGTCCCCAATCCATCGGGCGGCCGCGAGCTGCATGCCGATCGTTCGGCCGGGCGTATCGGCGAGCACGGAGCGCATCGCGTCCTTGAGCCCGTTCGGGTCGGAGTCGCGACGATCTCGGAGCACGACGGACAGCGCTCGGCTGAATCGCTTGTCGACAGGCGACCGTCCGAAGCCGTAGGAGTCGCTCGCGCGCAAAACGCCATCCCAGACAGGAGAGATGGCTCCGTTTGGGAGTGGCGCTACGGGCGCAATCTGCGCGCGCGACCGAACGAAGGACTCGACGAGTTCCGCCGTGGGAAGCGTGCTCAGATGCGCATGGACTCGCGCCGTTGCGAGCGAATCGGCGATCTTCTTGTCGGTCTGCCAGGTCCGGCCCGCCGTTCCCACGGTGGTCACGAGCGCCGTGAGCAGCGCCACGCCGGCGAACCTCAGGAGACGCGCGGGCGGGAAGCCGAGTGGCGTGCGGCGACAGAGGGTGACGCCACGCGCGTTCCAAGCGCCCCACAGCCCGACCGCAGCGACCGTGGCACACGCACAGACTATCGCGGCAAGGTCGATCGGTCCGCGTGCAAGCGAACCAGGACCAGAGCCTCTCGATTCCCAATCTTGGTACCAGGGGGCGGCGTCCATCGCGACGAGCAGCTCCTCGATCGCGATCCTTGCGAGGAAGCGGCCCGCAAGTGCGCAGAGGATGAACAACGCGATCGGGACGCACACGGTGACAAGGAACGCGGCGGCGAAGCCGCGTGCGAAGAGCGGTGCGGCAAAGGCCCAGATCACCCCGATCGAAAGCACCGCGGCGACGAACTCGCGATCGATCCCCGATGCGTCAGCTGACATCACCTCGACGCTCAGGGCGACCGCCAGGAAGAAGGTGACCACGAGCGCGCTCGCGGCGAGCTTCGAGGAGTAGACGAGCCTCGAGGACATCGGCAGCGCCGGGAGGAGAAAGCGCGCACGGCAGCCGTTGTCCCCGATCACGATCGCGAGTGCCGTGAGCACGCCGCCGAGGAACGCGACCATCCAGTAGACCCTTTCGAAGTAGGCGATCCGCGCGGGCAGGTCCTGTCGGCTCGCCATCCACGGCAGTCCCCATGAACGCGCAAACTCCTCGCCGAACAGCGGAAGCGCCGCGCTGAACACGGCGAGAATGGTGAGGATCAAGACGGACGGCACGAAGACGGCGGCCCCAAGGCGGAGGTCCTTGCAGAGGAGTGCGACGAGCGGAGAGCGCATGCGGGCAGGCGCGGGTGCCGCGTTGCGAGGGTCGGTCATGGTGGCCGAGTTCATGGTGTGTTCTCCAGCACGCGGAGGATTCCGCTCAAGCTCCGTAGACTCCGGTTGTGGCGTAAGTCAGTCGCGCCGCGGCAGGAGGTAGGCGGGGTCTGTGTTCGGTCCATGGAACAGATAGGTCGTTGGCCACAGGAGGTATTCGCTGTCGTTTCGTTCGCTGATTCCCAGCGCGCCCGCCAGTTCGGTCATCGGAGGCTCGATCGCCTCGCGCGCCTTTCGAACCATCTCGATGTCGATCGCGAACCTGTCATCAGGGCCGCGGGAGTCGGCCTCGCCCAGCACCCCGGTGCGGAGCGCCTGCTCGATGGCGACGAGCGCGATCGCCGCGCCCACGCGCCTGCGCGCGCGATCGCGAGTGTGCTTCGAGACGAATTGCTCGACCTGAAACGGCGGGATGTTCCACGCGGATGCGGACTGGCCGTCCGACAGCACCCACTCCTCCTCCACCCGAGGGCCTGCATGGAGCTGCAGGACGCATTGGTTTCGGATCACGGCGTCGATGAGTTGGAGCCGCTCGAGATCACGCGAGGTCCGAGCGAGGTCCTGGAGCGCGATGGCAAGCTCGGCGCGAGGATCGAGATACCGAGCCGCGAGCAGCCGGGCCGGCACCGAGAGCTCGGGGCGACTCTCGAGGATCGCCCCCGCTGCCGCCCGCACGGCTTCGATGTCGTTGATGCAGCGCTGGCGGAGCACCTCGTCGACGCCGGACAGTTGTTCGCGATCGATCCGATCCCAACGCGCATCGAGCAGAGAGCGCTCCCAGTCCTCGAGGCGCTCCTTCGGGATGGCCTTCACATCAAGCGGAACATCCACGGCGTCGATCACTCTCCCGACGAGCTCCGATGTCGGGAGTCCGCTCCATTCCGAGTAGCGCTTGGCCTTCTCCATGATCTGCGAGATGCTGGGCTCGGTGCTCCAGATCCAGGCGAAGGCCGCGATGGTCGAGACCGCCGCCGCGCTCGCGGCGATGCCGGCGAGTCGCACGAGCTGCGGGATGCGGAGTTCGCGTGGCGTCTGGCGGCAAAGCACGACGCCCCGCGCGCGCCACGCCAGAATGAGTCCAAGCAAGATGACGACGGCCGCCGCGATCAAGACCGCCATCTCGTTGCCGATCCACGACCCGCGCGAGTATCCAACGCCCCTGAGCTGATCGAGCCAGTCGGCGCCACCTCGCGCGATCAGCATGCGCCTTGTCGCAAGCGGAGCGAAGACCGAGGCGCAGGTGGCGCAGCTTATGAACACGAGTCCGGGCATCACCGTCGCTGCGACGAACGCGCCTCCAGAGGTGCGTGCGAACATGGGCGCCGCGAAAGCCCACACCACGGCGGTCGCGAGGACCGCGACGCAGCTGGCCGCGTGCATGTCGCTCTCGGCCGGCGAGACTGCGTGCACCAAGGCGCCCACCAGCAGAAATCCGCTCACCGTGATCAGGGTCGCGAGGCACTTCGAGAGGTAGGCGAGCCGAGGCGTCGCGGGGAGCGTCGGCACGAGGTATCGGGTTCGGCCGCCTGCATCGCCCGCGGCGATCATGATGGCCGAGGCGCCTCCGGCGAACATGGCGAGCATCCAGAAGGCCGCCGAGTAGGCGCCGACTCGAGCGAGGGTGTCGTGCTTCCACGCGGTGAGGCCAGCCGTCTTGAGGGCGCTCTCTCCGAACAATGGCATGGCGACCAGCAACGCGGATATCGCCACGAGAAGACTAGACGCGACGAGGATGAGCGGCCCCGCCAACCTCAGGTCCTTCACAACAAGCGTGGCGAAGGGCGAACGGGCATGACGCGGCGCGGAACGCGTGGAGACGCTTGGGTCGATCGTCGCCGTGCTCATGTCCGATCCTCCAGGGCGCGGAGGCGATCCGCGCAGGCTTCGTGGATCGAGAGCGCAACTTCCTCGATTCGCACGGAGGGGTGCGCGGATACGAGCGCTTCGCGCACGGGCGCCACATCGCCGCGCACGGTCAGGATGCAGGCAGATTCCTGCCGACGCGCGAGGATGAGCGCGTTGGAGACGGGCGGGCGCCATCCAAGCGGAAGCCCGTGGACGATCAAGCGATGCGTGCCGGTGACGAGTTCGTCGGTCTCGCACTGCTCGACGACGCGGCCGCGGTCGAGGAAGACCACGCGGTCGGCGAGGCGCGCGAGGTCGCCGAGCTGGTGCGAGGCGATGAGCATGGTGCAGCCTTGCACCGAGCGCATGCGGGCGAGGACCTCGAGCACGGCGTCGTGGGTGACGGCGTCGACGCCGAGGAGCGGTTCGTCGAGAAGCACGAGGTCGGGGCGGTGCGAGAGTCCGAGCACGAACGCGAGGCGCGCCTGCATGCCGCGCGAGAGATCGCGGATCTTCACCGCGCGAACGATGCCGAGGATCGACTGGAGCTCGGCGCTCCACGCCGGGTCGAAGCGAGGCTGGAGCGCGGCGACGAAGTCGATCGCCTGGCCGGCGTTCATCCAGTCGTAGATCGCGAGCGTGTCTGGCACGAAGCCGGTGCGCGCGAGGAACTCGACGCGGCTCATCGCGGGCGTGGTCTCGATGCGGCCGGCGTCGGGAGTCTCAGCGCCGATGATCGAGCGGAAGAGCGTGCTCTTGCCGGCGCCGTTGCGGCCGACGACGCCGACGCATTCGCCCGGCGCGATCGTGAGGTCGAGGCCATCGAGCGCACGGACCTTGCCGAAGCGCAGGGAGAGCCCTGTGCAGCGGAGCTCGATCGCGTCTTTGCCCGGGTTCTGCGACGCGGAAGCTTGATCGCTTCCTCGAAGGACGGCGGAATCTCTCGACGCGTGCGACATTTCGGTGGTGTTCACGACGAAGCTCCTGTGCGAGGTGCCGTTGGCTGCTGGGTGCTGGCGGCGCGCATGGCGCGTCGCGCGAGTTGTTCGAACCGTTCGCCGTCCATGTGGGCCGCGGCCGCGAGACGCGCCGCCTCGGCGAGGTGCTGCATCACGGCCTCGTCGCCCGACGCCCGCGCCTGGGCGCGCGTGCCCGCGAGCACGACCATGCCCCTGCCCCGCTCGGCCGCGACGAGACCGTCGCGCTCGAGTTCGGCGATGGCCTTGTGGACGGTGTTCGGGTTGACGCCGAGTTCCTCGGCGATCGCCCGAACGCTCGGGAGAAGATCACCCGCGGCGTAGCCCCCGCGCCCGATCGCGGCGCGAAAGCCGTCCGCGATCTGGCGGAAGATCGGGACCGGGGCATTCGGATTGACGAGGAACGGGAGCGGCATGGTGTACTAGTACAGTAGTACACCGAGATCGGCCGAATGGTTCCGCGGAGCGCGAGGAATTCTCAAAATGCTCGAGACAGCGACGGGACTGGTGACCCCGGGAGACGGCCAGACTGTGTCACGACATGGGTGACAGGGCTGTGTCACGACATGGGTGACAGGCCTGTGTCACGACATGGGTGACAGGGCCTGTGTCACGACATGGGTGACAGGGCTGTGTCACGACATGGGTGACGGCGTGTCACGCTCGAGGGGACGTGGGATGCGGAGGCGTAGAGACTCCGCACTACTGGAAGTAGTAGTACCCGTTTGGGCTGTCGACCAGCACGGTTTTTCGTGCTCACATCACGAACGGAATCTCGTCTTCCTGGATGCCGGAGTGGCCGCCGCGAGCGCCGCCGCCGCCACCACCGCCGCCGCCACCCGACGAGCGCGACGGCGCGTAGCCACCGCTGTCCTCGCGGCTGTAGTCGCCGCCGCCACCACCGCCGCCACCTGCGCCGCCGCCGCCGCCGACGAACTGGAAGTCATCGACCACGACGCGCAGCTTCGAGCGCTTCTGGCCGTCCTTGTCTTCCCAGCTGTCGAGCTTGAGGCGACCCTCGATGAAGATCGGCTTGCCCTTCGAGAAGTACTTGCTGATCACCTCGGCGCGAGGGCCCCAGCACTCGCAGTCGACATAGGTGACCTCTTCGCGGTCCTGGCCGTCCTTCGTCTTGTACTTGCGGTTGAGCGCGAGACCGATCTCGGCGACCGACTGCCCGCCCGAAGTGCTCTTGAGCTGCACATCGCGGGTGAGGTTGCCCATGAGAAGAACCTTGTTGTAGCTGGCCATCGAATTTCTCCTTCTTCTAGTTTGGCTTCTAGTTGGCTTCTAGTTGGCGGCCGTCTTTGCGAGCAGCGGGGTTTCGCTGCGTGGCCGAGTTCAGTCGATCAGTCTCTTCCCTGCACGCTTGATATCCGAATCCGCGACGCGTTTGGCGGAGCCGACAGGTTGCACAGCACGGTGCAGCTGCTCGGCGTCGGCTTGTCTTGCCGCCCTTCTTGCAGCACTGCGTCTTTTCACCCGCGTCCTGCGAGCGTTTGGATTCGACCGGCAACGGGATTGCCGCGGCCGATGTTCGGATTCTATACGGGTCTTTGGACGTTCCGACCCGCTTCGGGAGTTTTTCAGCAACATTTTTTCGGCCACTCCGCGCCAAACCGCGCCCGCCCCTGCCGCGCCCCGTTCGGCTGCACCCAAACCCCTCCGCCCCTTCCATTTGCAGCGGGTTTCGTCCATACTGCGGGGCTCGCCACTCGTTGGGCGCTTCGACCGCGTTGGTCGAACGCGTCCTAACTCACGGGGCCCGACGCCCCAGGACAGCGACTCATGGCACGACCTGTTGAACTGCTACTTCTCCGCACTGTCGAGAACCTCGGCATCGTCGGCGACATCGTCAAGGTGCGCGCTGGCTACGCCCGCAACTACCTCCTCCCGCACGCGCTCGCCGAGCACCCGACCGAAGCCAAGGTCGAGGCGCTGAAGGAAGCCCGCGCGAAGGCCCTCGCCGAGCTCGCCGCGCAGCGCAAGCTCCGCGAAGAGACGATCGCCAAGCTCGGCGGCGTCGTGATCAAGCTCGTCCGCAGCTGCAACGATCAGGGCGTGCTCTACGGCTCGATCACCCAGCGCGACATCGCTGATGCGCTCGTCGCCGCCGGCTACGCCGTCGACATGCGCGCCGTGCGCCTCGCCAACCCCTTCCGCCGCATCGGCAGCTACACCTGCACGATCCAGTTCGAGAAGGAACTGCGCGCCGACATCGCCATCGAGGTCGCTGCTGACCGCGCCCTCGAGATGCTCCAGGCCCAGAAGGAGGCCGAGGACGCCGCAGCCGCCGCCGTCGAGGCGTCGGAAGCCGAGGACGCTGCGGAAGAGGCGAAGGAAGGCAAGCCCGCTCGCCGTCCGCGGAAGGCTGCCGCGGAGTAATCGAGGAGTCGTCGAGGAGTCGTCGAGGCTCGCTCCCGCGCAGCCGTCCGCGACTCGCGTCAACCAAAACGAAACCGCCCCGGTCGATTGGCCGGGGCGGTGTCTTTTTGGATGTCGTGTGCGGCGAGGCGCGAAATGCGGGGAGAGAAACACGCGGAGAGAGATCCAAGTCGCGAAACGCGACGCACCTCACGCCACGCGGTCACTTGCCGTCGCGGAACTGCGCCTGCAGGTAGCGCGCGACATAGTCGAGGATGCTCGAGCACTCGGGGATCTCGGGGTTCGAGGTTCCGCCCATCGGCTCGAAGCGCATGCCGCGGAAGCGCTCGCACGCCTCGCCGACGGGAAGCCCGTGCTGGAGGCAGAGGCTGAACGCGCGGCAAAAGCCCTGAATCAGGCCGGAAAGCGTGGAGCCTTCCTTCGACATCTTGATGAAGATCTCACCCGGACGACCGTCCTCGAACAGGCCAACCGTGAGGTAGCCCTCGTGGCCGTTGATCGCGAACTTGTGGGTGTGGGAGCGGCGGGTCTGCGGAAGAACTTCGCGTCGCGTTGCGGTCATGGCGGGCATCGGGTCCATCCTTGGAGGTCTTTCGAGTGGTGTTCTTCGTGCTCTCACTCGGCGCCCGCTTCCATCGGGCGTCGCGCCGGTCGCCCCGGCGGGGTTCAGGAATGTATCGGCTTCGCCCTGCGAGGTGTCGCAGCAATTTTCCGCTCAAGCCATTCCGCCCACGCGGCGGTCAGACCGCAAGCCGCTTCCGCAAAACCGCGGCGAGCGACTTCGACTCGAGGAACGCCTTGGGCGGCCGGAAGTAGACATCGGTCACCCCCGCTTCGTCGGGCGATCCGACGACGCGCACCACGCCCTGCACGCCCGCGAAGAGCGTCTCGAGGTCGCGCGGCCGCGTGGTGCGGAAGATGACATCCTGGTCCTTGCGCACGAGGGTGCGGATGCCGAGCGTCGCGGCGCGCAGGCGCAGTTCCGCGAGCTCGAGCAGGTCCTTGGTGATCGTGGGCGGCTCGCCGTAGGCGCTCTCGAGATCGGCCGCGACCTTCGACAGCGCCGCGAGCGTGTCCGCCTGCCCGATGCGGCGGTACGCCTCCATGCGGCGCGCGTCGCTCGGGATCCAGCCCTTCGGCACGCTGCCCGAGAGGCCGATGTCGACGATCGTGTCGAGCGGCGACACCTTCACATCGTTGCGCAGCGCCCCCACCGCCTGCTCGAGGAGATGGCAGTACATCTCATAGCCGACGGCGGCGATGTGGCCGCTCTGCTCCTCGCCGAGGAGGTTGCCCGCGCCGCGCAGCTCGAGGTCGCGCATCGCGATGCGGAAGCCGGCGCCGAGCATCGAGAACTCCTCGACCGCGTGCAGGCGCTTCATGGCCTCTTCCTTCACGGACCGGTCCTTCGGCAAGAGAAGGTAGCAGTACGCGCGGTGCTTCCAGCGCCCGACGCGGCCGCGCAGCTGGTGGAGCTCGGCGAGGCCGAACATGTGCGCGTTGTTGATGATCATCGTGTTCGCGGTCGGGATGTCGATGCCCGACTCGATGATCGTGGTCGACACGAGGATGTCCGCCTCGCGGCGCATGAAGCGCAGCATCGCGTCCTCGAGCTCCTTCGGCGGCATCTGGCCGTGGCCGACGGCGATGCGCGCGCCGGGCGCGAGGCTCTGGATGTCGGCGGCGACCGAGAAGAGGTCGCTGATCCGGTTGTGCACGAAGAAGATCTGCCCCTCGCGCGCGAGCTCGCGCTGCAGCGCCTGCTGGATGCGCCGCTCGTTGTGCGGGATCACCTCGGTGACGATCGCGCGGCGGTCGGCCGGCGCGGTCGTGAGCGAGCTGATGTCGCGCAGGCCGAGCATCGACATGTGCAGCGTGCGCGGGATCGGCGTCGCCGAGAGCGTGAGGACATCGGCGGTGACGCGGAACTCGAGGAGCCGCGTCTTGTGCTCGACGCCGAAGCGCTGCTCCTCGTCGACGACGACGAGGCCGAGGTCATTGAAGACGACATCCTTCGACAAGAGCCGGTGCGTGCCGATGATGACATCGACCTCGCCGCGCGCGAGCGCATCGAGCGTCGACTTCTGCTCGGCGTCGGTCTTGAAGCGGCTCACGCTCTCGACGCGGAAGGGATACGCGCGGAAACGCTCGCGGAAGCTGCGCTCGTGCTGCTCGCAGAGGACCGTCGTCGGCACGAGCACCGCGACCTGCCGGCCCGCGTCGACGGCCTTGAACGCCGCGCGGATCGCGATCTCGGTCTTGCCGAAGCCGACATCGCCGCAGACGAGGCGGTCCATCGGCCGCGCGCGCTCCATGTCGCGCTTGGTCGCGGCGATCGCGGTGAGCTGGTCCTCGGTCTCGTCGTAGGGGAACTGCGACTCGAACTCGCGCTGCCAGTCGGTGTCGCCGGGGAACGCGATGCCCTTGGTCGCGCTGCGGG
>CAIXEV010000580.1 GCA_903918555.1 uncultured bacterium
GCGCGATCTCCTCGAGCAGCCCGTTCCGAGGCTTGTGACGGTGGAGCCCACGACACCACCCGACCTCGATGCGATCGTCGCCAAGGCGTGCTCGACGCGACCCGAGGACCGCTACGACTCGGTTGCCGCGTTCGGCGCCGACATCGAGGCGTTCCTCGCAGGCCGCGAGGTTTCCGCGCGAAGGCGCGGCGTCATCGAGAAGGCGCGGCGCGTGGCGGGACGGCGCTGGAAGGTCGCCGCGCTCGCGGGGGGTGTTGCGCTCGTGGCGTTCGTGTGGGTCGAGGCCGTGACCGGGCCGGTGCGCACGAAGGCTTCGGAGCAGCTGTCCCGTGCGCGCGAGTCGATCGCGGCGGCGTCGGCGCTGCGGAATGTCGCTGGGCGCACCGCTGAACGCGAGGCGCGCGCGATCGATGCGCTCGATGCGACGCGCGCGGCGCTCGACCTTGCCGGGCCGTCGGCAGAGGCGATCGATCTCCGTGCAGCGGCGCTCGAGGAGGCGATCCTGCCGAGGCTCACGCGCAATGATCACAAGTCGAGCGAGACGGTCAGGCTCGTCAGCGAGCTCGTCGGCATCCGCGAGGACGCCGTCAAGGCGTCTGGCGACGCGCGCTCGCTCGAGCGGCTTTCGATCGCGCTCGCGTATCAACTCGACACCGTGCGCGGCACCGATGCCTACGACGCGATCGAGGCGCGGCAGCTCGCGATCGACGAGGAACTCTACGCACGCGACCCGAACTCGCGGCTCTACGCGGACAACCTGTGCTGGAGCTACCAGCGCGTCTATGCGCCGATGTGGGGCCGCGGTGAATCGGCGCGGATGCTCGAGTTGCTGCGGCGATCCACCGAGATCGCCGAGGCGAACCTCGCGCGGCATGGCCCGTCGGTGCTCACGCTGCACACCTCTGCGTCTGCGGCCCTCTACGAGATGTTCGTTGCCCGCATCGATGACCGATCGCTCGACGCGTTGCGTGCGGTGGCCGCGCGTGCCCGTGCTCGTACCGCTGCACTGCTTCGGATGCAGCCCGACCATGCGGAAGGCGCGAGCTGCGGGCTGGAGGCGACGACCATCGAGGCGAACGAACTGATCGATCATGGCATGCCCGCGGAAGCGGTGCGCGTGCTGCAGGAGGCGCGTGCGCTGGCGGAACCGGCGATCGCCCGCGAGATCGAGTTTGGCCATCTCGGGCTCCGCGTGATCTGGTCATGGCAGTCCGAGGCGCTCGCGTGGCTTGCGGCGGGCGACGCGGTGCGTGCCGAGGCCGCGGTCGATCGATTCTCCGAGGAGATCGATCGCCATCGCGACCGCTTGCGAAGCACGCGATCGCTCGGAGAAATGCTCTCGTCGCGGGATCTGATCAGGATTCGGATCGCGCTCCTGCGCGGCGACATCGCGCAGGCGCGCGCGGCGATTCCAGCGATGATCGGTGGGGCGCAGCGCGACATGCGCGCCGAGGGCGATTTCGCGCTCGACCCATTGGCGCTGCTTCTCGCAGAGCATCTGCGGCATGCACGGTCGACCCCGGAGCTCGAGGGCTTCCTCAGGGAGATCGCGCAGTCGATCGACGCCGAACTGGAAAGGTCGGAGTTGACGGCGGACGGTCGGCGAGTGCCAAGGCTTTCGCGGCTCGCCCTCGAGATCGTCCTCGACCGAGGGGCCGACCTCCGGCAGATCGCGAACGACATCCGCGCGGACGCGATACGGAACCTGATGACGGAGGCGGATCTGCGACGCCTTGAACGCACGGCAGGGCTGCGGACGCGGGGGTAGGGGGTTCCGCGTGCGGGACTCATTTTGAGCTCGATGCCCGCGTTTCCGACGCATGCGACATCGGTCGGCGCCTATCTGACGAGCCGGTTTGGGTTGGCTAAAGATCCGCAGTCATTTTTCGCGGTCGTGAAGGCGTTCGGCATCACGCGCGCGACCACGATGGCGGGGTCGCGCCTTCCTTGATCGACGCCCGCGTCGCACCTCTGATCGCTTCACTCGTTGCCTTCCCCAATCCTCCCGCACCGTCGATCGCACGCGCTCCATCGCGAAGTCGACAGCCGCCGCTCCACGCGGAGTCCTGCGACCGACTTCGCGCGCTGCGGACGCCATCTCAGTGAGTCCTGGAGTCAACC
>CAIXEV010000581.1 GCA_903918555.1 uncultured bacterium
CGGCGGCGGCCTCTGGTGCTACGGCCTCGAGCGCGTAGCGCGAGCGCCGGGCTTTCGACTCGCGCGCAACCCGTCACTCGCTCAGGTTCAGCGCCTTCATCACATCCGAGGTGATGTCGATCGACGCCGGGTACTTGAGGAAGGTGCGCGACTGGATCTGCGACAGCGCCTCGCCCGTGCGCTCGCTCTTGAACGGCTCGGCGGTCGGGTAGAAGCGGAAGACGAGGTCGATCGACTCCTTGTCGGCGACGGTCTCGACCGCGGAGACGAGCTCGCGGTACGCCTGCTCGAACTGCTCGGCGCCGAGCTTCTCGCCGCGGCGGCGCACCATCTCCATCCAGCCCTGGTACTCGCGCTGCAGCGCCATGACTTCCTGCTGCGCCTCGGCCGGCGGCGGCGCGTTCTCGGCCGTCGGGTACTTCGCCTTGATCGCCTCGAGTCGCTTCTGGAACTCGCCCTCCTCGCCCTGGGTCTTCTCGTCAAGCTCCTTGCGGGCGTCGAGGTACGACGGGCGGTCGAGCAGCTTCTTCATCACCGTGTCGATGTCGACGCTCGCCACGCTCCACACGCGGTTGGTCGCGCGGTCGCCCCACGAGATGCGGCCGTCCTTCGCAGCGACGCGCAGCGGATCCTTGCCGGCCTCGGTGTTCAAGAGGAGCGCGTCGGCCGGGCCGAGGTCGCTCGCGAAGATGGGGCCCGCGGTGGCCTGCTGCGACGGTGCGCCGCGCAAGGCGACGGCGAGGGCCACGGAAGAGAGGACGAACGACGACGCGATGGCGAGGCGAGAGGTCTTGCTCATGTGAAGAGTGTAATCACTCGGCGCGGGGCTCGCGAAGGCGCGCGTCGACCTCGCGAAGGCGCGCGTCCACCTCGCGGGCAAACCACGCCGCAACGCGCTGCTTCACGGCCTCGATCGACGGCGCGCGCGCGCCGAGCTCGGCCGCGAGGCTCGTCACCGGCCGCGCGAGCCCGCACGGAACGATCAGTCCGAAGTGCGAGAGATCGGGCGAGATATTGAGCGCGAACCCATGCAGCGCGACGAACCGCGACAGACGCACGCCGATCGCCGCGATCTTGCGCTCGGCGCTGCCATCGGCGCCCACCCACACGCCCGTCGCCGCGGGATCGCGCATGCCGACGAGGCCGTCGGCCGCGATCGTGTCGATCAGGCACTGCTCGAGCCAGCGCACATACGGATGCACCTTGAGCCCGAGCCGCTGGATGTCGAGGATCGGATACGCGACGAGCTGCCCGGGCCCGTGGTAGGTCACATCGCCGCCGCGGTCGGTCTCGACCTTCTCGATCCCGTGCGCGGAAAGCACCGCGTCGCTCGCGAGGACATGCGCGGCCGCACCGACCCGCTTCGTCACCGTGACAACCGGCGGATCGTGCTCGAGGAGAAACACCGTCATCGGCGCATCGCCCGCGCCCGACTCGCGCGCGGCCACGAGCGCAGCGTGGGTCTCGCGCTGGATCGCGAGCGCATCGGCGTACCCGATGCGTCCGAGATCGACGACGCGCAGCGAGGATGTTTCGGCGATCGCACGCATGAGGGTCCGCGGTGAGCCGCAAGCGTACGCCCGCAACTCGAATCCGTACAATCGCGCCGTGCCGAAGATCCATCCGACCGCCGTCCTTCATGGAGATCTCGACCTCGCAGACGATGTGGAGATCGGCCCCTACTGCGTGCTCAACGGCCGCATCAAGCTCGGCGCCGGCTGTGGCCTCGTGGCGAATGTGCACCTCCAGGGCACGCTCGCGGTCGGCGCAGGCAACACCTTCTATCCGGGCTGCGCCATCGGATTTGCGCCGCAGGACAAGGGCTTCGCGGTCCACAAGGAAGGCGCCGGCACCGTGATCGGCGACGGCAACATGTTCCGCGAGCATGTCACGGTCCACCGCGCCACGCGCGACGACCGCCCGACCCGGATCGGCGACCGCAACTACTTCATGGCCTGCTCGCACGCGGGCCACGATGTTCAGGTCGGACACGACTGCGTGATCGCCAACAACACGCTCTTCGCGGGCCACGCCGAGATCGGCGACCGCGTGGTCACGGGCGGCGGCGCGGGCGTGCATCAGTTCGTGCGCATCGGCCGCGGCGCGATGCTCGGCGGCCTCTGCGGCGCGTCGAAGGATGTCTGCCCCTTCTTCACGCTGAGCGCCACCAACTACATCGGCGGCTTCAACCGCGTCGGCATGAAGCGCGGCGGGTTCTCGTCGGCCGACATCGACCTCGTGCGCGAGATGTACCGCATCATCGTGCGCAGTCGCCTGCCCTTCTCGCAGCGCGTCGCGCAGCTCGAGAAGCTCGCCGGATCGCCGCTCGCCGACGAGTTCCTCGCCTTCGTGAAGGGCTCGAAGCGCGGCATCTCGACGCGCCACGGCCGCGTGACCAGCGCCCGCTCCGCCGGAGGCGCGGAAGGCGAATGAGCGCGGTCGAACCACCGCGCATGCCGCTGTTCGCTGCGCTTCCGCGCCGCGCGCGCTGCGGCCACGCGACGCTCGAGTTCGCGGTGCTTGGCTCGAGTTCCTCGGGAAACGCAAGCGTTCTGCGCGTCACCACGCGCGAGTCGCGGCGCCAGATCCTGCTCGACGCGGGCCTCTCGCCTCGCGCGACCTTCGGCGCGATGCGCGCGCTCGGCTTCACGCCCGAGGACACCGCCGAGGTGCTCTTCACGCACTTCGACCACGATCATGCGCGCGAAGGCTGGGCGCGCGTCGCGTCAACGACGGGCCTGCGCCTCCGCTGCGCCGCGTCGCACCGGCCCGCGGCGCTCGCCCGCGGATATCCGTCGGCGTGGATCGAGACCTTCGATCCGCGCGCGGGCGGCTTCGACCTCGGCCCGATCCGCGTCGAACCGTGCGTCAATCCGCACGACGAGGCGGGCACCGTGTCGTTCCGCCTCGAGACCGACGCCGGCAGCGTCGGCTTCGCGACCGATGTCGGCCGCGTGTCCGACGCGCTCGTCGATCTCCTGCGCGGCGTCGACCTCCTCGCGATCGAGTCGAACTACGACCGCGGCATGCAGCTCGAGAGCGCGCGGCCGAAGTTCCTGAAGGACCGCATCATGGGCGGCCGCGGGCACCTCTCGAACGAGGAGTGCATCGAGGCCGTGCGCGCGATCGCGTTTCCCGACGAACCCGCGCAGGTGGTGCTCATCCACCTCTCGCGCGACTGCAACCACCCCGATGTCGTGCGCGGGCTGTGGAGCCGCTCGCTCCCCGCGCTCGCGCCACGCGTCGCGTTCGCCCACCACGCGCTTCCGACGCCGATCTTCCGCCTCCGCGGGGGCGCGCTCGAGGGCGCCAACCCGTGAGCGACTCGCCGACCACCGACACGCGCGACGGCGAGCTCGGCCCCCTCGCGTGGGCCGCGCTGGTCGCGCGCTGGGTCGAGGTCGCGCGCGCGAGCCGCGCGATCCCGCCCGAGTTCGCGCAGCTGCGCGACTCGATCCCCCACCTGATCGCGATCGAGGCGACGACCGCCGCGCTCGGTGAACTCGCGAGCGTGCCCGAAGTCGACCGCCCGCACGCCCGCGCCGTCGCCGAGGTGACCATCCGCCGCGCCGCCGCCGAACTCGACCGCCTCTGGCGCGGCGAGGAGTGGCCGAGCGAGATCAGCGACGCCTGCGAGGCGGCGGAGCAAGCGCTGCAACGCGCGGTCTACGCAGGACTTGACGCGCTCGTCGTGACGGGCGACCGCGCGCTCGAGGTGCCCGAGTTCGACTTCGGCCTCGATCCAGGCGACCCGAACTCCCTGCGCGGGACGCTCGCCGCCATGCCCCCCGGGTCGCTTGCGATGCCGGGCGAACCGATCTGCTGGTGGTCCGGACGCGGGCGGCCGAGCTTCGCAGGCACGCACGACGACAGGGCGACCGCCGATCGGCTCGAACTGGTCCGCAACGCCGCGCCCGTCCAGGTCTATCGCGGGCTCGACGAGCGCGGGCGGTTCACCTCCGACACCCTCGCCCCGATCTCGGCCGAGGTGCTGCCCGGCCTCCCCATGCTCGTGCCGATCCTGCTCGATGGAACGCTGATCGGCCGGTTCCTCCATCCGCGGGACTCGTGGCGCTCGATGCATCTCGCCGCGATGGACGGTCGCGACACGATCCCCGTGGGCTGAACAAGCCGCGCGGCGCAGCCCCCACCGCGCGCCTCCTCCGCTACCCTCCGCGTCCGATGTCCGATGCGTTGACCCATGAGTGCGGCCTCGCCTTCGTCCGCCTGCGGAAGCCAATCAGCTGGTTCCAGAAGGAACGAAGCGACCCGCTGTGGGGCCTTCGCAAGCTCTACCTCCTGATGGAGAAGCAGCACAACCGCGGCCAGGACGGCGCGGGCATCGCCTGCGTGAAGTTCGACATGCCGCCCGGCGACGCGTTCCTCGAGCGCGAGCGCACCGCCAAGCGCAACCCGATCGAGCGGCTCTTCGACGAGGCGCTCTCGCCCGCGGCCGAGCTCGACGAGGCCGAGCTCAACGGCATGCCCGAGATGGAGCTGAAGCGGCGTTTCCGCCTGCTCGGCGAGGTGCTCCTCGGCCACCTCCGCTACGGCACGCACAGCGGCCGCTCGAGCTCGATGTGCCATCCGTACCTGCGCCGCTCGAACAGCGAGTCGCGCTCGATCGCGATGGCCGGCAACTTCAACCTCACCAACTCGACCGCGCTCTTCGCCAAGCTCGTCGAGTACGGCCTGCACCCCGTCGGCGACAGCGACACGGGCGTCGTCCTCGAGAAGATCGGCTACTTCCTCGACCGCGAGCACACGCACCTCGAGTCGACGATGGGCGAGGGCTCGTTCATGAACCTCGAGGGCGCGACCCTCGCGACCGAGATCTCGCGGCAGATCGACATCGCGCGCGTCCTCCGCAAGGCGACCGAGCAGTTCGACGGCGGCTATGTCTTCGCCGGGCTCCTCGGAAACGGCGACAGCTTCGTCTGCCGCGATCCCGCCGGCATCCGCCCGGGCTTCTTCCTCGTGCTCGACGAGGTGATCGCGGTCGCCAGCGAGCGCGCGGCGCTCTCGACCGTCTTCAACATCGACCCGCGCGAGATCGAGCCGATCCCCGCGGGCCACGCGCTCATCATGAAGCGCGACGGCTCGTACGCGCTCGAGCGCTTCACCGAGCCCGCGCCCCTGCGCCAGTGCACCTTCGAGCGCATCTACTTCTCGCGCGGCAACGATCCGTCGATCTACCGCGAGCGCAAGCAGCTCGGCCGCAACCTCGCGCCGCGCCTCGTCGAGATGCTCGAAGGCGACCTCGAGCGCGCCGTGTTCGGCTTCATCCCCAACACCTCGGAGACCTCGTACCTCGGGCTCATCGAGGCGCTCGGCGAGGAGCGCCAGCGCATGGCGGGCGAGGCGATCTGGCGCATGGTCGAGTCTGGCAAGGCGACGCGCGAGGCGATCCACAAGGCGCTCGCCGGCCGCATCCGCGGCGAGAAGATCGCGCACAAGGACCAGCGCCTGCGCACCTTCATCACCCACGACGCGGCGCGCAAGGACCTCGTCAACCACATCTACGACATCACGCGCGGCACGGTGTATCCCGAGGACACGCTCGTGGTCGTCGACGACTCGATCGTGCGCGGCACGACCCTGCGCGAGTCGATCATCACGATGCTCGCGCGGCTCAACCCGAGGCGCATCGTGGTGGCGAGCTCGAGCCCGCCGATCATGTACCCCGACTGCTACGGCATCGACATGAGCCAGCTCGGGCGGTTCATCGCCTTCGAGGCCGCCGTCTCGCTGGCCCGCGACCGCGGCAACGCGGCGGTGCTCGACGAGATCGAGGCGAAGTGCAAGGAGCAGGCCGCGCAGCCCGCCGACCGCATGAAGAACCATGTGGCGCTTCTCTACGGGCTCTTCACGCTCGAGGAGATCGAGGGCAAGGTCGCGGAGCTCATCCGCTCGAAGTCGCTCGCCTGGGGCGGCCGGATCGATCTCCTCTACCAGTCGGTCGACGGCCTGCGCGCGGCGATGCCCGAGCACACCGGCGACTGGTACTTCACGGGCGAGTATCCGACGCCCGGAGGTTATCGGGTACTGAACACGGCGTATTTGAACTGGCGCCGCGGCGCAGAGGGCAAGCGGGCGTATTGAAGCGGCGGCGGGTCTCCTTAGCGGTCGCCGCTGCGGCGGCTCCCTCTGGTGCTTTCGATGGTTGGGGTGCGGTTGGCGGCGGCTGCGTGTGGCGATCGACACGCCAACGGAGTGCCCGCAGGCGCTGCTGCCTCGACGCCACTTGACGCAACCCGCCGTTTCCGTTCTACTTGTCGTTCCCCCCAAGGTGGGCCGAAGGCGCGTGGGCGCCCTCGGAAATGCTGTAAACCGCCCGTCTGCTGCGCTTGGATGCGCTCCAAATGGGCTCGTAGGAAACTGGAACACTCATGTCGCGCTATCTCGGTCCGAAGGTGAAGCTCTCGCGCAAGGTCGGAGTCCCAGTCGCGGACATCCCAAAGCACACCTCCAAGCGTCAGCTGACCACGCCCGGCATGCACGGCTTCCGCGGTCGTCGCCAGAAGGACTACGGCATCCGCAAGGATGAGAAGCAGAAGCTGCGCTTCCACTACAACGTGCTCGAGCGTCAGTTCCGCCGCTACCTCGAGGCGGCAGGCCGCCGTCCGGGCAACACGGGCGAAGTGCTCCTGAGCCTCCTCGAGCTCCGTCTCGACAATGTGATCCGCCGCGCCGGCTTCTCGCGCACCATCTGGGGCGCCCGCCAGCTCGTCGTCCACGGCCATGTCAAGGTCAACGGCGAGAAGGTCGACCGTCCGTCGTTCTCGATGTCGATCGGCGATGTCGTAACCGTCAGGGAGGGCGTCCAGAAGCTCTGCCGCGAGCAGATGGAGTCGATCCCCGGCCATCAGGTCCCGGGCTGGCTCGCCGTCAACCCCGCCGAGCTTTCGGCGAAGTGCGTCGCGAACCCGACCTCTGACCAGATCCCGTTCGATGTGAACCCGAACCTGATCGTCGAGTTCTACCGCTGAGCCCGACCGGTCCCGGCCGTTGGCCGTCGGGCCGAGATTGCTGATGATTCCAAGAGGCCGAGGCGCATGCTTCGGCCTCTTTGCTTAGGCTCCTTCGCCGGGCCTCATTGCTGGAGCGGCGCGGTCAGATCAAGGACCGGCTCGCTCCCCCCTTCGGATACCCTGAGATCGCCATGTTCAAGCTGCTTCGACAGTACAACCAGTGGATCCTCGCGGTGGGCGGCACCCTGCTCCTCGTCGCGTTCCTCATGCCGTCCGCGATCACGAGCTGCGCGCAGCAGAGCGCCATCAGCGGCGCACCGTGGGCGACCTACGGCGACGGCAAGGAGCTCTCCGGCAAGGACCTCGACCAGGCGCGCAAGGAACTCGCGATCGTCGAGCTCCTCCGCGGCATGAACCTGCAGAACGATCCGATCGGCGCGGTCGGCGCGCACGAGGATCCCGCGCACTGGTGGATGCTCTCCGAGGAAGCGAAGCTCGCTGGTCTCGTCGGCGGCGCCGGTGAAGGCGAAGCCACGCTTGCCGCCATCGCCGCGGCCAGCAACGCGGCCGGCGCGAACATCACCACCGACACCGTCGTGCGCAACCTCATGCGCGCAAGCGGCGCCAACCGCGACTTCGTGCTCGACACGACCGCGAAGTGGCGCGGCGCGGCGCGTCTCGTGACGCTGTGCCAGTCGGTCGACCGCATCAGCGACAAGCGTCTCGAGCAGTTCGTGGCGCGCGGCGTGCTCGGCATGTCGGGCGACATCGTCGTCCTCGATGCGCGCACGAACGCCGCGATCCCGACGGGCCTTCCCGCCGAAGCCGCGCTTGACGCCAAGCTCGACGAGCAGCTCAAGAAGTACGCCGACAAGCCCGCGCCCGCCGAGAGCGGCAAGGACAACTTCGGCTACCGCCTGCCCGACCGCGTGAAGCTCGAGTGGCTCACGATCTCGAAGTCCGCGGTCGAGGCGACCGTGCAGAGCTCGCCCGAGCTCCAGTCGCTCGCGCTCAAGAAGCGCTTCGCGCAGGACCCGGCGAAGTACGGCGCCGATCCCGCCCTCAACCCGTCCTTCTCGGCCTACGAGGCGACCGTGCGCTCGCGCGCCGTCGAGGACCTCACCAAGGCCAAGCTTGACGAGATCTCGAAGTTCGCGAGCGACCAGCTTGGCCTCGCGCAGCGTTCGCTGAAGCGCCGCAACTCGTACTTCGAGCTGCCCGCCGACTGGACGACGCAGATGCCGACTTTCGACTCGATCTCGTCGGCCATCGCCGCCGAGTTCGGCGTGCCCGCACCGATCGTGCGCACGAGCGGCGACGCCCCGATCACGCTCGACGCGATCGGCGCGCTCGAGGGCCTCGGCCTCGCCACCACGCAGCGCTTCGGCTCGCCGATGCGCGCCACGCAGCTGATCTCCGGCGCGAAGGAACTGTCGAACCCCAACATCTCTGCGCCGATCCAGACGCGCGTCGCGAGCCCCGCGCTCGCCGACCAGACCGGCGACGCGGTCTTCTTCCGCATCACCGAGGCGATGCCGTCGGCCCCCGCCGCCGACCTCGCGGCGATGCGCGAGAAGGTGCTCAACGATGTGATGTCGCTCGAGCGCTTCCAGTGGCTGGCGACGAACGAAGGCGCCATCGCCCAGCAGGCCGCGGCCGAGGGCCTGCGCGCCGTCGCCGACAAGTACGGCGCCAAGGTCGAGTTCGCGAAGGAGATCCGCCAGTTCGCTCCGCAGCTCCTCGCGATCGGCTTCCGCATGCCGTCGCCGCTTCCCGGCCTCGGCAGCGAGCCGAAGGCGCTCGAGGCGCTCATCGACAAGGTGAGCGCCCTGCCGCTCACGGCCGACCTCGCCACGATCCCCGCGGCCGAGCGAACCTTCGTCGTGTCGTCGCCCGACCGCCTGTCGCTCGTCCTCATGCAGGTCACCGAGCTCTACCCCGTGAGCCGCGAGACGATGGCGGGCCTCCTCGCGAAGCCCGAGATCGTCGGCGCCGCGCGCGAGGACCTCGCGATCCAGGACCTCAAGACGATGTTCGGCTTCGACGCGCTCGCGTCGCGGCTGAACTTCAAGCGCATCCGCGCCGAGGGCGAGGACGACGCCGAGACGAAGCCGGCCGAAGTCGCCGCCGGCGAGAACTCGAAGCCAGCTTCGTCCACCTGAGCACTCCGCGCGAGCACGAACGACATGACCACTGAACCGCTGCCGACCATCAAGTTCGAGGACTTCGCGAAGCTCGACCTCCGCGTCGCGACCGTGCTCTCCGCCGAGCCGCACCCGAACGCGGACAAGCTCCTCAAGATCCGCCTCGACGACGGCACGCCCGAAGGCCGCCAGGTCTGCGCGGGCATCAAGGCCTGGTACGACCCCGCGTCGCTCGTCGGCAAGCAGGTCGTGATCGTCGCGAACCTCGAGCCGCGCCAGCTGCGCGGCGAAGTCAGCCAAGGCATGATCCTCGCCGCGAGCGACTTGAAGCCGCTCGCCGAAGGCGCCGCGCCCTCGGGCGAAGCAAAGCCCGGCGCCGACGAGCGCGATGTCGTCGTCCTCACGGTCGAGAAGCCCGTGAAGGCCGGCAGCCGCGCGTCGTGATTTGGGCGGTCGCCGCTGCGGCGGCTTCCTTTGGCGTGAGCAACGCACAGCACGCAACGCACACGCGCCGCGAGTGATCGCGGCGCGTGTTGCTTTTCTGGCGCGCATGAGGTCTCTCACGGAGGCACGGAGGCACGGAGGGCACCACGCAGTCGGATGCGCCGAGAGAGAGAGAGAGAGAGAGAGAGAGAGAGAAGCA
>CAIXEV010000582.1 GCA_903918555.1 uncultured bacterium
CAGTCGGCGCCGCCACCCGACGCGAAGTCGCACGAGTCGGGGATGCCGTTGTCGTTGCAGTCGGTGGCGAGGCCGATCTTCAGCTCGTACTGATCCGGGAGGCCGTCGCCGTCGCAGTCGTCGGCGCAGTCGGCGCCGAAAGTGTTCGGGCCCTTCTCGAAGTAGAAGCCGCTGCAGGCCTGGGCTTCGAGAGCGCAGAAGGTGTTTTGGGAGAGGAAGGCGACTGAGAATGTCTCGGCCGAAGTTGCGATGTCGCGCCCCTGATTCGCGAGAGTGGCTGAGTTCCCTGAGAAGTAAGACTCACGGATGAACGCTTGGCCGTTACTACCTAGCGATCCGAGGTGGATTGACCCTGCACTAGCCGCGTTCGCCGTGAAACGGGAGCGCGTGATGTTCGCGTTCGTACAGAAAATCGCCGAGCCAAGGCCTTTCACTGGCGAGGGGACGGAGTTAAAGGGATTGCTTGAGCCGAAGACGGAGTTGTTGTTGAGAAGGCAATCGGTCACGGTTAGAAGTTGGCCGACCGGGTTGGAACCGGAAGACGCCGCAACACGAATCGCCCCTCCAGTCCCATAGATATTGCTGTTGTAAGTCCGTGTTTCCGCGTAGCAGCCCGTGAACGTCGTGCGCAGCACCGTCGTGGGCGTATTCGCGTAAACGGCGCCGCCCTCGGAAACCGCGAAACTGTTTGCCGCCTGCGCGTAGGTGTAGCAGCCAGCGAAGCTAGAGTCGCTGATAGCGAGATTCTGGGCGTTGCAGTAGAGAGCTCCGCCGTACGAGAATGTCGTCTGTCCATTGTTCCAATCCGTAACCACGAAGCAATTCGTGAACTGGCAGTTCGACACTGTCAGGGCACCTTCACTGTAAATGGCGCCACCGCGCTGATCTTGGTACGAGTTGGTTTGCGAAACAAGGCGGCACTCCGAAAACACGCACCCGGTCACAGAGGCCATCCCGCCAGAGAAGATTGCCGCCCCCCGATAGATGCCTTGCCGGTCTCGGAACTGAGAGTTCGTCGCAACAACCGATGGAGCCTGAACCGCAGGCGAACCACTGCCACCCTGAAAGAGTGACCCAGAGATGTTGACAGAGCCGCCAGCCGACACGGGGTTGCTGCAAGCGATGAACTCGCAGTCAATGATCGAAAGATGAGAACCATACACCGTCGAGTTGGAACGAAACTCTGATCGCGTGAATGTATGTGTGAGGTTCGTGCTGCCGTCCGCGGAGATACTCGAACCTATGAGTTCCGAGTCAACCACCTGCGCTCGGGCGGATCCACTCAGGCTGAATCCACAATTGACCGTGTAGACGCGATCCAAGGTAAGCACGCCCGAGTCGGCGCTTACGCTCACACCAAGCAGCGTGATGTTCTCAAACTCAAAGCCACTTGGCGCGTTGGAAATCGTGCATGAGGTTGAGGTGATTCGCGTCGTCGCGAACGACCCAGTCGAGCGGATCTTGAGCGTCTTACCGCTCACGCTAAACCCCGCCCAGTTGCCCGGCGACACAACGATGTCGTCGCCATTGACCGCGGCATCGACCGCAGCCTGAATCGTCGGAAAGTCCTGCGGCACCCGCCGATCGACCGCGAACGCGGACGAAACGAACGCAAGGGATAGACCGACCGCGCAGCCAACTCGCCTCAGAGACAAAGAGAGCATGTCTTCCACCATCCTGCGGCCGAGCCGCAACATTCACCATGGATGCGCCCGGGGGACGAAGTGGACGCGCGGAGAGTGTGTCGCGAAACTCGGAAAACGCAAGGAGTTGTGGCGGCACAGGTTGAAGATTTCGTCAACAGGCGCGGCGACTGCCTGCGCAGAAACAGTCAGAAACTCGATCGTTTCCAAACTGCGCGTGGCAAACCATTGCTTTGAAGCGACTTGCGCGCCGACGCAGGCGCAATACCGTCGACTTCCCGCTCCGAGCGCCTCGACGAATGTTTCATCGGCGAGTGCGTTCGCGCGGTCAGGCCTTGCCCGTTTCAGCCACGCGATAGCTCGCGCTGCGCCCGCCGGCGCTGTTCCGCACCAGCACGCCGCGCGCGAGGAGGTCGGTGATGTCCCGCAGCGCCGTGTCGGTCGAGCACTTCGCGAGCTTTGCGTACTTCGAGCTGTTGAGGAAGCCCTCGAACTCGCCCTGTTCGCCGAGCAATCGCGCAAGCACCAGCCGCTGCCGCGCGTGCAGCGGCCGCTCGCGCTCGGCGAGTGCCCAGATCGCGGCGCGCGCGCGGACAGCCGTCGTTGTCTCTTCGGCGCGCGCAAGCGCCCGGTCGAGGCATTCGATGAACCAGAGCAGCCATCGCGTGATGTCGAGGCTCGCGCGCTGGGCGCGTTCGATTTCGGTCCAGTACTCGTCCTTGTTCGCCTCGATCGCGGCCGACATGCTGTAGAAGCGCAGCGGCGAGCCGTCACCGCGCGCGAGCGCCATGTCCGCGATCGCGCGGCCGATGCGTCCGTTGCCATCGTCGAAGGGGTGGATGGTGAGGAACCAGAGATGCGCGACGCCAGCGCGCAGCACGGGGTCGAGGTGCGCGTCGCCGACCGCGGTGTCGCGCCGCTCGAACCAGTCGAGGAAGCGCGTCATCTCAGTTGAAACGCGCGCGGCCGCGGGCGCCTCGAAGTGCACGCGCTCGCGGCCTTCGCGGCCCGAGACGACCTGCATCGGCCCGTCGCGGTCGGTGCGCCACTGGCCCGCCTCGATGCGGCGCATGCCGCTGAACCCGGTCGGAAAGAGCGCCGCGTGCCAACCGAAGAGCCGCTCGCTCGTCAGCGGACTGTCGTAGCGCTGCGTTGCGTCGAGCAGCACCGTCACGATCGCGTCGACCTTCGCGCGGTCGCGTTCGCTGCCGCGCTCGGGCGGGTCGACGCCCGCACGGTCGAGCCGCAGATTGCGCGCAAGCGACGACCGCACCGACCGCGGCTCGAGCACCTCGCCCTCGATCGCCGAGGTCTGCACGGCGTCGTCGGTCAGCACGGCCAAGGACGCATTGGCCTGCGCCCCAGCCGCCAGCGACGACATCCGCCCCAGCAGCAGCCCCTGGCGATGGCGAACGGGCACCAGCGCCGCAGCGACCGAATTGAGGTCCCAGAAAAACTGTGTCCAGTTGGCGAGAAGATGGATGTAGGTTCTATTCACCGCAAACCCGCGGTGAATATATCGCCCAATCACCGCAACGGCTCCTATTCACCGCATGATTTGCGGCGAATAGTCACCCGATTCGCCGCAGGCAAGGGCTCACGCCGGTCGCACGCCCCAGACCGTCTCGATCTCGGCGCCGCCCGGCCACGCGAGGCGCTTGCGTTCGCGCTCCATCGCGGCCTCGATGAACGCGTCGTCGACGAGCGCGGCGGGCGCGGGCATGCGCCGCGGGTCGGGGCGGAAGCCGACGCGCGAGAGGTCGAGGCGGTCGGCGACGAAGCACGCGGCGACCGTCGGGTCGTCGTGGTGGCGCGTGCCGGTGTGGAGGTCGCACGCGGTGTAGAGCGAGTTGAACTCGGCGTCGGTCAGCGCGCGCAGCGTCGCAAGCGTGGTCGCGCACGCGCAGCCGTCGCGGCCATCGCGCACGCCCGCGAGCCACGCCGCCGCGCGCGGGCCGTGGTGGCGGTCCGCGCCGTCGTCGTTGCGATGCGAGTCGTGGAAGATCGCAAAGAGCGTCACCACGCGCCGGCTCGCGCCCATCGACCCCGCGACGAGCAGCCCGTTGTGCCGCACGCGCCACCAGTGCGCGAGCCCGTGCATGCCCCACGGACTCATGCGCCGCTCACGCACATGCGCGACGGCGACGGCGATGAGCTCACGCTCAGGGAGGTCGGGGGAAGCGGGGGAGGGTGGGTGCAAGCGGGGCGGACTGTAGGCGGGAGCGTGAATCCGCGCAGCACCCAGCTGACTCGGCGCCGACAGCTTGGTACGGTCGGTCGTGCCATGGATCGGAGTTCCGCCCCCATGAACGATCTCGCCTCAATTCGCGCTATCGACATCACCTTCCGCGCTCGACAGGAAGAGTGCGAGTATCTCGCGGTCTTTCGCGTGAATCCCGTCGAAGTGCGCGCGCGCACCGTCGTCTTCTATGTCGACCATGCGTCGCTGATCGCGATGTTCCGAGCGGCTGAACCGAGCGATGAGGAGGGCGGCGCCGAACCCGCATCCACCGCGGCGCTCGACGGAATCGGCGTCGACCACGAGTTCCTCGTCGCGCGTCGCGAAGCCGACGATGACGCGATGTTCCGTGACCTAGCGCGCCTCGCACTCGACTGGTGGTTCGACGAGTTCGAGCGCGATGCGTCCCCGATCACGCTTGGTAACGCGCGGCTCCTCAAGGCGGTTGTCGACACCGCGCTCGCGGAGGAGTCGCAGGATGCGCCGCGGAATCACACGCGGCCGACGCGACGATTCGAGTGGCGCGAGGTAGCGGCGGCAGGGCCTTTGCGGACGGCGTGAGGGACCCAATCTCAGTACCCGATGACAAGAAGCCGGTAGGGCATCTTGATGCGACTGTGGCTGTAGACCGCGCCCGCGACGGCCTTTGCGCTTTCGTAGTCTCGGCTGATACTCGTCTTGCCGCCCGACTGGA
>CAIXEV010000583.1 GCA_903918555.1 uncultured bacterium
CCCGCAAATGCGGGCCCTGTCGTTTTAAAGTGGAGTTGATTAGGATCGAACTCACAACCTCCTCGATGCGACCGAGGCGCTCTCCCAATTGAGCTACCACCCCAAGGGAGGGTCGAAATCATAGCACGATCCCCGCGCCATGCAAAGTCCGTCGGAGAGACCGTTTTTTGCGCCGGAAGCCCTTCTCCCCACCCCTTCTCTCCCTTCTACTGCGGCTCCGTGGCAGAGATCCCCGCCATCTTCGACCCCGCGAACCCCCGCGACACCAGCTGGGTCGATCCCGCGAAGAACCCCCACTTCGCCACGCCCGCGATGCGGCAGTACGCCCGCTTCAAGCAGGCGCACCCAGACTGCATCCTCTTCTTCCGCCTCGGCGACTTCTACGAGATGTTCGGGCGCGACGCGGTGCTGGTGCACAAGCTGCTCTCGATCACGCTCACCGAGCGGACGAAGGGCCTGCCGATGGCGGGCATGCCGTTCCACTCGGCCGAGGGCTACATCCGCCGCCTCGTCGCGATGGGCCACCGCGTCGCCGTGTGCGAGCAGATGCAGGACCCGAAGGACGCGAAGGGCGTCATCGAGCGCGCGGTCACGCGCGTGCTCACGCCGGGCACGCTTGTCGATGAAACGCTGCTCGAGAGCGGCAGCGCCAACCGCGTGGTCGCGATCTCGATCGACGGCCCCGAGGCGCAGCTCGCGGCGATCGAGGTCTCGACGGGCGCGTTCACGGTGCACGCGTGTCCGATCGCGCTGCTCGGCGACGAGATCGCGCGCCTCGCGCCGAGCGAGATCGTGCATCCCGAGGAACGCGACGGCTCCGTGAACCCTGAGTTCGCGCGGCTCGCCGCGCGCGGGCTCGCGCTGACGGCGCGGCAAGGCTGGTACTTCCGCACCGAGGACGCCTACGACGCGCTCACCACGCAGTTCGGCGTGCGCTCGCTCGAGGGCTTCGGCTTCGCGAAGGGCGAGCCCGCGATCGCCGCCGCCGGCGCGATCCTGCGCTATGCGCTCGAAACGCAGGCAACCGACCAGGCGACGGGCCGCATCCCGCACCTCCTGCCGCCGCGGCGCGTCGCGCGCGGCCAGCATCTCGCGGTCGACGCGACGACGCTGCGCGCGCTCGAGATCGAGCGCACGCTGCGAACAGGCGCGGCCGAAGGCAGCCTCCTCTCGATCTTCGACGGCGCCGCGACCCCGATGGGCCGCCGCCTCGTGCGCGACTGGCTCTGCTACCCGCTCGCGACGAAGGCCGCGATCGACGCGCGCCTCGACCGCGTGGCCGCCCTCGTGGCCGACGAGCGCTTCGCGGACGCCGTGCTCGCGCAGCTCGGCGAGCTGCAGGATGTCGCGCGCATCGCGGGCCGCGCAGCGCTCGGCCGCGCGACGCCGCGCGATTTCCTTGCGCTCGCGCGCTCGCTTGCGGCGATCGGCCCGCTTTCCGACACGCTTGCGCCAAGCAGCGCGTTCGCCGCCGACTGCACCGAACTCGCGCGCGTGGCGCCCGTCCTTTCGCCGCTCGCCGGGCACCTCGCGCGTGCGATCAAGCGCGACGCGCCCACGCATCTGCGCGAAGGCGGCGTCTTCGCGGACGGCTACGACCTCGAGCTCGACGAGACGCGCCTCCTTCAGCGCGATTCGAGCGCGTGGCTCGCGAAGTACCAGGAGGAGCTCGTCGCCTCGACGGGGATCGCCTCGCTCAAGGTCGGCTACAACTCGGTGTTCGGCTACTACATCGAGCTTTCCGCCGCGAACAGCGCGAAGGCCCCCGCCGCCTTCATCCGCAAGCAGACGCTGCGCAACGCGGAGCGCTACATCACGCCCGAACTCAAGGAGTTCGAGGAGAAGGTGCTGCGCGCCGATGCGCGCGCCGTCGAACGCGAGAAGGAACTCTGGGCGCGGCTTCTCGCGGAGGTCGCGTCGCATCTCGGCGCGGTCGTCGCGTTCGGCGAGCGCGCGGGCGAGCTCGACGCGCTCTCGTGCCTCGCATCGGTCGCGCGGCGGCAGCGCTGGACGCGCCCGACCATCGCGGGAACCCCGGGAATCGAGATCGAAGGCGGCCGCCACCCCGTGCTCGACCGCACGCTCGCGTCGAGCTTCGTGCCGAACGACACCGAGCTCGGCGGCCCTGGCGAGTCGTCACCGACGCTCGCGCTCATCACCGGCCCGAACATGGCGGGCAAGAGCACCTACATCCGCCAGGTCGCGCTCATCGCGCTCCTTGCGCATGTCGGCAGCTTCGTGCCCGCCGCGAAGGCCGAGCTCGGCGTCCTCGACGCGATCCTCACCCGGATCGGCAGCGCCGACGAGATCCACTCGGGCCAGTCGACCTTCATGGTCGAGATGAC
>CAIXEV010000584.1 GCA_903918555.1 uncultured bacterium
CCCTCGAGGAAAAGCAACGGCACGAACACCATGCAGATGATGATGGTCGCGAAGACGACCGACGAGCGGATCTCGTTGCTCGCGGTGAAGATGACATCGACCGCGGGCTTGCGCTCGGCGGGCGGAAGCACTGCGTTCTCACGCAGGCGCCGCAGCACATTCTCGACATCGATGATCGCGTCGTCGACGAGCTCGCCGATCGCCACCGCGAGGCCGCCGAGCGTCATCACATTGATCGACAGCCCCAGCGCCCACAGGACGAGGAGCGCCACCGCGAGCGACAACGGCAGCGCCGTGAGCGTCACGAGCGTCGCGCGCCAGTCGAGGAGGAAGAGCAGGATGATGACCGCGACGATGATCGTCGCCTCGACGAGCACCTTCACGACATTGTGGACCGCGCGCGTGATGAAGCGCTCGGCGCGGAACGGGTCGCGGTTGAGCTGGACTCCCGCGGGCAGCGCCTTCTGCGCCGCGTCGATCACGGCATCGAGCCGGTTCGTGAGGTCAAGCGTGTTGGTGCCGGGCGTCTTCTGGATGCTGAGGACGACCGCGGGAATCGCGCGGTCGGCCGCCGTGCCGCGCTTCGGCGCGGGCCCGAGCCGCACATCGGCGACATCGCCGATCGTGATCGGCGTGCCTTGGTCGACCTTCACCACCGTGCGGGCGATGTCGTCGACCGATCGCACGCGCGCCATCTGCCGGATCGGGAGTTCCTGATGATCGACATCCGCGAGGTAGCCCGCCGTCGCGGTGCTGTGCGCGCCGGTCGCGGCCTCGACGACCTCGTCGATCGAGACCCCGAGCGCGGCCAGCCGGTCCTGGCGCACCTCGACCTGATACTGCGGCAGTTCGCCGCCCATCGCGACGACCTTCGCCACTCCGCTGACCGCGAGCAGGCGGTTCTGCAGGTTGAACTCGGCGTAGGCGCGCAGGTCGAGCGGACTCACGCTGCCGTCTGGGGAGCTGAGCGCAAGCAGCATCACTTCGCCCGTGATGCTCGTGATCGGAGAGATCTCCGTGTGCACATTGGGCGGCAGCGCCTCGCGCACCGCCGAGAGCCGCTCGGAGACGAGCTGCCGCGCGCGATAGAGGTCGGTGCCCCAGTCGAACTCGACCCAGATGATCGAGAGGCTCGTCGAGCTCGCCGACCGCACGCGCCGCGTGTCGGGCAGTCCGTTGACGGCCGTCTCGATCGGGAAGGTGACGGTGGTCTCGACCTCGTCGGCCGAGAGACCGCCGGCCTCGCTCATGATGACCACGGTCGGCGCGTTGAGCTCGGGCAGCACATCGACGGGCATCTCGCGGAGCTTGAGGCCCGCGAAGAGCACGAGGAGGCCCGCCAGCGCGATGACGAGCGACGAGTTGCGCAGCGAGAAGGAGATCAGCTTCGAGAGCATGTGGGTGGTTTCCCGTGTTCCTTCTCAGTGGTCTTCGGCGTGGAAGGTGCCGTCGGAGTGGAAGTGCCCGCCCTTCGGCGCGCTGCCGCCCGTCGCAAGCATGAGCTGGTAGTTGCCGCTGACGACGATCTCGTCGCCTTCCTTCACGCCGCTCAGGATCGCGACCCAGCGTCCGTCGTCGATGCCGAGATCGGCCTCGAGGCGGATCGCCTTGTCGGGGTTCTTCGGATCGCGGCGGAACACGATCGCCTTGGTGCCGTCGCGCACGACGCAGCCAAGCGGAATCGCGAGTTCCCCGCCGCCGCCCTCCGCCGAACCCTCGAGCGTGATCTCGAGCGAACCTGCGACGCCCGGGCGCGCCCATGGCGCGAGTGCTTCGGGCGTGACGAGGAGATCGATGGTGCGGCTCGCGGCGTCGGCCTCGAGGCCGATCGCGAGCGCGCCCGTCATCGACGCCGCGGTGGCCGCGCTGCCGCCGCCCGGCGCCACGATGCGCGCGGGGAGCCCGTCGCGCAGGCGGACGAGGTCGCCCTGCAGCGCGTGCGCGCGGAAGCGGATCTTCTCGGGCTGCATGAGCGTCGCGACGAGCGCGCCCTCCTCGGCGAGGCCG
>CAIXEV010000585.1 GCA_903918555.1 uncultured bacterium
CCGGCGAAGGACGCGAAGCCATGACGCCGCTCGCGCCCGCGATCGCGCTCGCCGCGTTCGCCATCGATCCGCCGGCCGCGTCGATCCGCTTCACCGATGTCACGGCGCAATCGGGCCTCGCGATGACGCCGACGAGCGGCGCCACGCCTCCGACGGTCGTGCTCGAGGTGAAGGGCGGCGGGCTCGGGCTCATCGACTTCGACTCCGACGGCGACCTCGATCTCTTCGTGCCGAACGGCGCCACGCTCGCCGACCCCGAGGCCGGCCCCGGCGCGCGGCTCTTCCGCAACGACGGCGGGCTGCGCTTCAGCGATGTCACCGAGGCGAGCGGCATCCGCCATCGCCGCTGGAGCTTCGGCTGCACCGTCGGCGATGTCGACGCCGACGGGCACGACGACATCTTCATCGCCTGCCACGGGCCCGATGTGTTGCTGCGGAACAAGGGCGACGGCACCTTCGAGGACATCTCGGCGCGCGCGGGCGTGGCCGATCCGCGCTGGGGCACGAGCGCCGCGTTCGCCGACCTCGACCTCGACGGCGACCTCGACCTCTATGTGTGCAACTACCTCGACTTCGACCCCGCGAAGCCGCTGCCGCCCGCGACCTTCAAGGGGATGAAGGTGATCGCGGGCCCGCGCGGCTACCCCGCGGCGGCCGATGCGATCTACGAGAACCGCGGCGACGGGACCTTCGTCGACCGAAGCGTCGACTCGGGCATCGCTGCGGTGAAGCCCGGATTCGGGCTGAATCTCGCGATCCTCGACTTCACCGGCGACGGCAAGCCCGACATCTTCGTCGGCAACGATTCGCAGGCGAACAACCTCTTCACGCCGACCGCGCCGTGGACCTACCGCGACGACGGCCTGCGCTCGGGCATCGCCGTGAACGGCGAGGGCGGCGAGCAGGCGACGATGGGCGTCGCCGTGGCCGATGTCGATGGCAACGGCCGCGCGGATGTCTTCACGACGAACTTCTCGAGCGACACCAACACGCTGCACCTCAACCTCGACGGCCGCAACTTCGACGACCGCACGAACCAGTTCGGCCTCGGCGCGCCGAGCCGCACGCTCGTCGGGTGGGGCGCAGGCTTCTTCGACTTCGACCATGACGGCGACGAGGACCTGCTCTCGGTCAACGGCCATGTCTATCCGCAGGCGACGCGCGACTCGATGGACTCGGAGTACGCGCAGCGGCCGCTCCTGATGGAGCGTCGCGGCGCGCGCTTCCACGCGCTCTCCGAGGCGGGTGCGTGGAAGCTCGAGCCGCATGTCGACCGCACCGCGGTGTTCGCCGATCTCGACCTCGACGGCGATGTCGACGCGGTGATCGCTGGCCTCAACGAGCCGCTGCGCGTGCTGCGCAACGACCACGCGGCCGCCGGCGATGCAGCCGCGGCCGCGGACTGGCTGATCGTGGTGCCGCGCGACACGCGCAAGGGCATCGGCAACCGTCACGCCGTGGGCGCGCTCGTCGAGGTGACGGCGAAGGGCGCGACGCAGCGGCGGTGGATCGTGGGCGGCGGCCCGTTCCAATCGAACAACGCGCCCGAAGCGCACTTCGGGCTGCCCGGGGACGGGGGTTCCGACAAGGTTTCCGCGAAGGATCCCGTGACGGTGACGGTGCGGTTCGCCGATGGCGCCGTGTCGACGGTCGAAGTCGCGGCGCCGGGGCGTCGGGTGGTCGTCGATCGCGCGGCGGTTACAGCACCATCTCGATGATCGTGAAGCGCTTCGCGCCACGCGGGAGATCGACGCGGATCGTCTCGCCGATGCGCGCCTTCATCAGCGCCATGCCCATCGGGCTCGTGGTGGTGACCTCGACATACGCAAGGTCGAACCGCTCGCTCGACTGGCCGACGAGCCGGTAGAGGCTGTCGTCGCCGCGATCCTCGTCGCGAAGCCGCACGACCGCGCCGACGAACACCATGTCCTGCGGAAGCGCGCTCGAGTCGGCGACCTGCGCGCGGGAGAGGCGCTCCTCGAGATCCTTGATCTTGGCGTCGTTCATCGCCTTGTCCTCGCGCGACGCGTGGTACTCGGCGTTCTCGCGAAGGTCCCCGAGCGCGCGCGCTTCCGCGATGCGCTGGATGAGGACTTTGTCCATGGCCCGGAGCTCGGAGAGCTTCTCGATGAGCATGGTCTTTTCTTCGGCGGTGATGAAGTCCATGGAGCGGATCCTTCGGCAGACGGGCGTTCGTGAGTCGGGCGCCGCATGGGACGAGGCCCTAAGGGACGAACACCCTAGGGACAAGCATGATGCGCCTCGCGGGCGGATGCCCGAGCGGAAAACAGGCGACGCGGGAGAGGGCTCCCGCGTCGGCGGTCAGGATAGCGGATCGGGCGTGCCGGGTCGATGCCCGTCGTCGTGGCTCTCCCGACGCGCGTTTCGGGACGCTCGAAACCGCGAGACGATCGCCAAGACCCAGAGGCCGGCCGCGATGGCCGCGCCGTCGCGCAGCAGGGTCCATTCGGCGGGATTCGGGTCGAGCGGGATGGCCTCCGCGCAGCGCCCAAGGAGGACGGGCGCGCTCGCCGGAACAACCCACTCGATCAGCGGCCTCCACGAGCCCGCGTCGAGCGTCTTCCGTGCCTCGCCGAACACGGGCGAGCCGGTCGGCGCGACCGCTTCGCCGACGACGAGCACCGCCATCGGGAGTAACGCAGCCGCAACCGCGGCGATCATCGCGCGGGTTCGCGTTCGGCGATCGCTCGAGGCGAGCGCGAGCGACATGATCGCGCCCGTGATGGCGAGCGACACCGCGAGAGCGCCGACGACGAGCCCTGTTCGCGGCAGCGTCCAGTTGCTCACGAGCCGAAGCGGCCACACCACGACCTGCATGAGGATGAAGAGCGCGAGCGCATCGAACAGGGGCTGCGCGATCGGCGCCGACGATGGACGCGCCGAGAGCCTGAGCAGCGGCCAGCCGACCGCGATGCCGACGCCGATCAGCGCGAAGAGGATCTCGAGCGTCGGACCGTAGCTTGCGGCCTGCGGTTGGACAGGTGGGCGGAATCCGAAGAGAAGGACCCACGAGCAGAAGACCCAGATCGCGGCGAGCATCACGAGCGCGCGCGGCACGAGGAGCGCGCGTGGCACGAGGAGCACGCGTGGCACGAGCAGCACGCGATCGCCCGTCTCGGCGCGGCCCGCGTCGTCGGAAGAGTGGGGGGCGTCGTGCTCGGCTGAGGTCACCAGGTGCTCCGCGCCGGTCGCGGCTTCGCTCGGCTCACGGCGTGGGCGACTGCTCGGCGGTCGTCTCTGCGCGGACGGTCACGAGATCGCCGCGGAGATCGATGGTACGCCCGCCGCCGCTGTCGATGCGGCGCTGGGAGGCGTAGAGGAAGTCGATCGTGCGCAGCTTGGCGTCGGGCGTCACTTCGGCCACCGAGCGGTCGTTTGGCGCGCGGCCCCAAAGCAGGCGGCCGTTGCTGCGGGTGATGAGCGAAAGCGTCTGGTCCTGCGCGTACTGGCTGAGGTCGATGGCCGCGACCTCCGGACACCACGGCTTCGCGATGAGGAGCCGCGCGAGCTCGAGGCCGGCCGCGACATCGACGCCCGGCCACGGGGAGCCGTAGTCGCCGCGGTTCGGCTCGGAGGTGCCGACGATCGCGATGTAGTGCGGCTCGGCAGGGCGGTGGCCGGCGGTCCACTGCATCGGCAGCAGGCGGCCTCCCTCGTCGACGAGGTAGTCGAACTCGCCGTGGCGGATCACCGCGAACGGACGGACGAAGGTGGCCTCGACCAGGAAGCCGCCCGCGTCGGTGAGGCGGACCTGCTCGATCGACTGGAACCAGCCGGTGGTGAGGAGCGACGCGCGCGCCTTCGCGAGCCGGTTGGGATCGAGCACCGATCCGTCGCCGACGGCCATCGCCACGCGCTCGGACACCTCGGCGCGGCGCTTGCCGTCGAACCAGCCGGGTGCATTCGTGTAGTCGACCGTCGTCGGGCCGGCGCTCGCCATCACCTGCGCGTCGAGACGCTGGCGCAGCTTGGGCACGCCCCAGAGCACGAGCACGCCGAGCAGGGCGACGAAGGCGAATGCGGCGACCGTCGAGGCCCGCGCGCTGCCGGCGAGCAGCGAGCTGCGGAGCGAGTCAAAGCGGTCGGCGAACGAGGAGGACTTCTTGCGGGTGCTGCGGGCCATCCGTGGCCTTTCTTGATTGCGTGGACTGGTGGGCGGGGGAGCTGGTGCGGGGGAACTGGCGGCGGGGGAACGAGCGGTAAGAAGAAATCGTATCGCGCGGCGCCCCGCGCCGCCGTCACATCGAGGGCAGCGTGACGGCGATCGTCGGGTTCGGGTCGTCGTCGCGCGCGAGCGCGGCGCGCACGACCTTGGTGCAGAGCTGCGGCATCTCGATGCCGATGTGTCGCGCCGCCATCGGCACGAGCGAGTGCGTCGTCATGCCGGGCGCTGTGTTGATCTCGAGGAACCACGCGCCGTGCGAATCGACGATGAAGTCGGCGCGCGCGATGTCGCGGAGCCCGATCGCGGAGTAGATGCCGCGCGTGGCGTTGCGCATTTCCTCGGCCACCTCGGGCGGAAGCGGCGGGTCGACGACATAGCGGGTGTCGTCGCGGAAGTACTTGGCCTCGTAGTCGTAGAAGGTGACCGACGGAATGATCTCGATGATCGGCAGCACCTCGCCGTTCACGATGCCGACGGTCATCTCGCGGCCCTGGATGTACTGCTCGGCCATGAGGTGCTCGCGCTTGGGCTCGAGCTCGTTGCGGGCGCGGATGATGTCCGCGAGCGTGTGGCAGATGCGGAGGTCGACGCTCGAGCCGTCGTTCGAGGGCTTGAGCACGAGCGGCGGGTCGATGTCGAGCATCTCGCGGCGACGGACCTCGCGCGAACGCGGCGTGCGGACATCGATCCGCATCGCGTGCATCTTGGTCGCGAGCTTGTTCATCGCGATCGACGCGGGGCGCGGCTTGGGGCCGATGTAGGGGATTCCCTCGTCGCTGTGGATCGACTCGAGGATCTCCTGCAGCGGGCCGCCTTCGCCCCACGGACCATGGACGATGGGGAAGATGACCTGCGGATCGTGCGCGAGGATCTCGGCGCGCGTGATGCGTTCAATCGTGAGCGGCACGGCGTCGAACGCACCGCCTTCGTTGAGCGCGCGGGCCACCTCGGTGCCCGACATGATGCTCACCTCGCGCTCGGCGTCGGGCCCGCCCATGAGGACGAGCACGCGCGGCTTCGCATGCCTGGCGTGCGAGCTGTGGTGGGGAGGTGCCGTGTGGGTGGATCCGTTCATAGAGAGGCTCCTGAGGTTCACGACAGGCCATGTGTAGACGACTCGCCGCGACGCCAGTAGACCACTTCCGTCGCGAGCCGAACCCCGAACTTCTTCTCCACGCCTTCCTGGACATGCTCGATGAGCCGGCGCATGTCGTCGGTCCTCGCGATGTCCGAGCTCGAGGCCCGTTCGAACGCGAGGAAGTTCCCGTGCGTCTCGCTGACGACCGCGCAGCCGACCCGCAGGCCCTTGAGGCCCGCGAGATCGATGAGCTTGCCGGCGCTCTCGCGCGAACCGGTGGGCAGGAGCGGATTGCGGAACATGCAGCCCGCGCTCGACGCGCCCATCGGCTGGGTCGACTTCTTGTACTTGAAGATCTCCATCACCCGCGCGCGGCAGGCGACCGGGTCGTCTTCATGGACGCGAAGCGCGGCCCAGACCACGATGCCCTCGGGGATGTTCGTCTCCCGATAGCCGAATCGCAGCTGGTCGGCGGTGTAGACGCGCAGATCGCCGCCTTCGTCGAGGAGCGCGACCGCGTCGACCACATCGCCGATCGCGCCGAACTTTCCGCCCGCGTTCATGCGGATCGCGCAGCCGAGCGAGGCCGGAATGCCCGACATCTGCTCGATGCCCCGCAGGCCGCGGCGCGAGCACTCGTGGATCAACGGCTCGAGCGGCGCGCCGCCCCAGACGCGCATGCGCTCGACGGCGCCGTCGGC
>CAIXEV010000586.1 GCA_903918555.1 uncultured bacterium
CTCCGTCGAACGATCCAGGCGCACCCTCGCGCGGACCGTAGCTGTAGGTGCAAGCCGGACAACGCATCGTCAGACCCCGTCGCGGAGGTTTCGGATCAGGAACTCGGTCTGCCGGTCCTTCGCGTCGGCCGCGAACCGGCCGAAGCCCGAGTGCTCGTGCGGCGCGCCTGTTTCGCCGTACTCGTGCATCACGACATCCTTCGCGAGGCCGCGCGCGCGCAGCGACTCGACGAACTCGCGCTGACCTTCGACCGCGACCCACGCGTCGAGCGTGTTGTGAAGGACGAGGAGCGGAATCGCGCGCCACGCGTCGAGGTGCTGGATCGGGTCGAGCCGCGCGGCGCGCTGGGGCTCGAACATGGCGCGGTTGCGCTGCCACGCGAACGAACCGGTCGTGCACTCGACCGCAGCCGCGCGGAAGGAATGCGCGCGGCAGAGCCGGATGAGCGTCGCCATGCCGCCCGCGCTCATGCCGCCGAGCGCCATGCGCGCGTCGTCGAACCAACCCGTCGCGAGCGCGGACTCGACGACCGAATCGATCTCCCCCGCCATCTGCTCGACGAACTCGAGCGTGCGCTCGGGCTGCTGCAGCGCGATGTCCTCGCGCGCGCCGTGGCCGGGGAGGTCGAGCGAGACCGTCGCGATGCCCGCGCGCACGAGCCGCAGGAAGCGGCCGGGGTCGAGCTCCTTGTTCGCGGTGCGGCCGTGCATCCAGAAGAGGACGGGCGCGCGCGCAATGGCGCCGTCCGCGTCGGGCGCGAACGACGGATGCACCACGAGCGCGGGCACGCCGGCGAAGGTCGTCGTGCGCGACTTCTCGCGCACGCTTGCGGGCAGCGCGGCGCCGATCTCAGGCATCGGGCGTCTCCGCGGCCGCGCCCTCCGGCGTGTCCGGCATGTAGAGATAGACCCACATGTCGTCCTTGTACTGGTGGCTCTCCGGACCCTTGAAGCCAGGAAGCGTGCGCTCGGCCTCGTCGAGGTCGACCGGCGTGCGCAGGATGAGGAAGCCCTTCGGCGCGAACAGCGCGCGCGTGCGCGCGGCCTGTGCGAGCACGATCTTGCGCGTCGCCTCGTCGATCATCAGCGCGTACGGCGGATCCATGAAGACGAGGTCGACCGGCTTCGGGCTGCGCGCGAGCGCGGTCGGACCGAGCGCGTCGGCCTGCACAGCCGCCACGCGGTCGCCGCACTTGAGCGTGGCGATGTTGTGCTCGAGGTAGCGGAAGACATCGCGATCGCGCTCGATGCAGACGACTTCCTTGGCGCCGCGGCTCGCGCACTCGATGCCGACGGTGCCGACGCCCGCGAAGAGGTCGAGGACGCGCGCGTCCTTGAACCAGCCGTGCAGCATGGCGAACACGGACTCCTTCACGCGCGCCGTCATCGGCCGCGTGCGGTCTTCGCCATCGGGGGTGAGAAGCTGTCGCGAGCGATACTCGCCTGAGATGATCTTGAGCACGCGACGAGTGTAACGCCCGTGGCGGCCTCGCAGGTTCAGCGCTTCGGCGCGGCGGCGGGTGTCGCCGCGGGTTTAGCCGCGGGTGTAGCCACGGGGCTCGCCGCCGGGTCGTAGACAGGCGCCTCGCCGCGCCAGATTCGCTCGCCGTTTCCGCGGCGAACCAGCGCCCTCACGAACGCCTCGTACTGCGCGGAGATCGCATCGATGTCCTCGTTGAAGTACTCGCGCAGGACGGCCGGCCCGACCTGCCGGCCGATCGCCATGCGGCGCTCGTTGCGGCTTCCGGCCCGGCTCGAGCTCCAGATCGTGCTCGAGATCCGGCCTTCGATCGCATCTTCAAGCAGGCGCTCGAGGCCGTCGCGGTAGCGGCCGCCCTCGCCTTCCATGAGGAAATGGACGAGCGCCCAGGTCTGCGCGTAGTAGCCGAGCAGCGTGTTGCGGCCATCGCGGAGATAGTCCTGCGGCGTGCCTTCGATGAGTTCGGCGAGCGACACGAAGCGCTCGCGCGCCATGACGTCGCGCAGTTCGCCGAAGCGCTCGAAATTGCGCCACGGCATGAAGGTCGGGGGCGCTCCGTTCGAGTTCCCGCGCACGCCTTCCATGTAGCAGGCGATGCCTTCCTCGAGCCAGACGGGCAGCGGATGACGGAACACGCGCTGCGTGTAGGCGTGCCAGCCCTCGTGCGCGGCGATCGTGAAGGTGTCCCAGCGGCCGATGTCGTAGAGGACGGCGTCGCCCTCGAGCGTGTAGCCGCCGCGGCCGAGGCGTTCGTACATCGCCGCCTCTTCGGGCAGCCGCTCGCGGGTGTACGCGATCCAGTCGCTGCGCGTGCCGAAGAGATAGACATCGATCGGACCATCGGGAGCCGGCAGCGGGATGATGGCGCTGCGGTAGTGGTCGAGCGCGGTCGGCAGGAAGACCTGCATCCGGTCGCGGATCGTCGGGTCGCGCAGCGTCGAGTGGATGCGGTGCGTGCCGACATCGATGCACTCGCCGGGCTTCTCGCCGAACTTCCACGCCTCGATCACCGGATCAACTCGACGCGCGTCCACGCCGACCGCTGCAGGCGAGGCCTGCTTGGTCTCGGGCGTCGCGACGGTCGAGCAGCCGAGGATGATGGCGATCGCAGCGCTTGCTGCGAGGCGCGAGACGCGGATGGAGCGCGGGATCCTCACGGCGCGAGTGTAGCCCCTTGATCCTGATTCGGATGCAAGAATCGCGCGCGACGCCTCAACCAAGCGCTGCGAGCGCGCTCTTCGCGGCCGCCACATCGGCGTCGATCTCGGCGAGCTTCTTCCGAGTCTCCTCGACGACCGCGGGCGGCGCCTTCGCGACATATCCCGCGTTGTCGAGCTTCGCGCGCATGCCGGAAGCCTGCTTCTCGCGCTCGGCGATGAGCTTCGAAAGCCGCGACTTCTCGGCGCCCGCGTCGACCGCGTCGACGAGGCCGTCGAGGAGCACTTCGCTGCCCTCGAACGGAATCGCGACCGCGCCTGTGGGGCGCGCAGCGGGCGTCGGGGCGACGCTCTCGAGGCCGGCGAGGGTCTCGACCACGCCCCCCGCCGCCGCGACCAGCGTGCGGACGGCGTCGGGCGCGCACAGGGTGATCCTGCGCTTCGGCGACACCTGCCGCTCGCCGCGGACCTTGCGGATCGAGTCGACGAGCGCCTGGACGCGCGCGAACTCGGCGAGCGCGGCTTCGTCGCGAAGGCTGGCGGCGGGTGCCGGCCACGCGGCGGTGGCGCAGAGCGGGCTCGGCGGGAGCGACAGCCCAGCGACCGCGCGGTTCGGCAGCGCCTGCACGCTCGCCCAGAGCGTTTCGGTGACGAACGGGCACACGGGGTGCAGAAGGCGCAGGATCGCGTCGAGCGTGCTCGCGAGGATCGCCTGCTGCGTGGCGTTCGCGCGCACCGTCGGCTTGATGCCCTCGAGGTACCAGTCGCAGAAGTCGCGCCAGACGAGGTCGTAGAGCGCCTCCGCGACGCGATGGAACTCGTAGTCGGCGATCGCCTCGTCGACGAGCCGCGTGGCGCGCTCGAGGCGCGCGAGCATCCAGCGGTCGAGGAGGGTGAGCGACTCGGGCTTACTCTCCGGGCTCGCCTGCGCCAGGTTCGACAACGCAAAGCGCGTCGCGTTCCACAGCTTGTTCGCGAAGTTGCGCCCGAGGTCGAAGCGCGCGCTCGTGTTGCGCGCAAGCGGCGTCTCGGCGGTCGGCGTGGCGACGCCGGTCGCTGCGCCGAAGCCTGAGACCATCTTCTTCGACGCATCCTTCGGCGACGACTGGATCGCGTCGGCGACGGTGTAGCCGCCGCTCGTCGTCGTCCACTTCGGCGTGAAGGCCTCGTTCGTGTACGGATCGACCATGTCGACCGGCAGACGGACATCCTGCGTGTTCGTCGCCATCGAGACGAGCGTGAAGCGCATCGCGTCGGAACCGTGCGAATGGATGATGTCGCGCGGATCGACGCCGTTTCCAAGCGACTTCGACATCTTCTGGCCGTGGCCGTCCTGGATCATCGCGTGGATGAAGACATGCTTGAACGGCAATCGTCCGAGGAAGTAGCGGTTGAACATCACCATGCGCGAGACCCACAGCGTGATGATCTCGCGCGCGGTGCAGAGGACCGAGCTCGGGTTGTAGCGGTCGAGGAGCC
>CAIXEV010000587.1 GCA_903918555.1 uncultured bacterium
CACCGCAAGCCCCAAAGGCAACCCCCCAAAGCAAAACCCCCAAAGCAAAACCGCCGTCTGGATTTGAGGTCCAGAGCGGCGGCGGGTGGATGGCCGAAAGCTTGGGGGCGTCGGGATGAGTTCGAGAGGTTCGAACCCGCCACCGCGCCACTCTCTCTATCAGCCCGATCGAAGTGCAAGTTGATCGCGAGCCTTCGAAATGCGGCGGAAACATGAAGGCGCGTCGCGGCGTGGGGGAATCGCGCGGGGTCGCCTGCCTGTGACGGTTGCGCGGACTGCGTGGTCTGCGCCGCCGTCCGACGGCGCAGGCGATGCATGGCGCGCGTCAAAAAGCACAACGCGCCGAGCGTGGCTCGGCGCGTCGTGTTGGTTGGTCTGTGATCGATCGGTGATCGTTCAGATCACTTGTCGGTCTTCGGCGCAGGGGCGCCGCCGGCCGTCTCGTTCGAGCCGAGCTTGACCGACGAGCCGGGAGGGGCAACGGGCTCAGCGGCGGCCGGACGAACCTGGTTCGACTCGATGGTCTGGACGCTGGTGCCGTTGTCGCAGCCAGCGAGCAGGGCGCAGCCGCAGAGGCAGCCGAGCGCGAGGATGGTCTTCATAATGCATTCCTTTCGGGTTGGCTCGGGGCGGGTTTGTCGACCGACTTTGCCGGACCATCACGCGGGTCCGTCCGCCTCGAGGGATGTTCATCAGTCGGGAGACTGATCGGCAGAAGCACCGTTCGGGCGTGAACGCCCGCCGAGGTGACGACTGCCCTGTTATTGAACGGTGAACGGCGCGTTCGGTCAAGTCCGACCCTGGAGGAATCCGCGGGATCCCGTCCCCGGCGCGGAGGGTTTCGCCTCAGCCGCCGATTCGGAGCCGAGCGGGGATGTCCCGAGGCGCCAGCCACCGCCACTGGGTGTGGAAGGTCTCGTCGTTGTCGGCAACCCCGAGATTGACGGGCAGGTCGGCGAGCCGAGCGCCCGCGGGGAGCGCGTCCGCGCGGACGGAGAGTTGAAGCGACCACGCGGCCGACGACTTGGTGAAGACCGCGGCGACGGCCTCGGTTGCGACCAGCGTCTTGCCGTCCGCAGCGAGGGCGCGGATTCGCGGCGCGACCGGGCCTTCGGCGCCATCGCCCTCGAGGGTGACGAGGTACTCGCGCGCCTCTGCGCCTTCGCCGAGCACAAGCCGCACGGCGTCGCCAAGCGGGTCGTCGAGCGAGCTCTTGGTGTCGCGCGGCTTCGCGTCGCCCGAGATGCGGACATCGGGCACCATCAGCGCAACTTCGAGCACCGCGCCGGAAGCGCCCTGCGCGAACCGAGCCTGGGCGTTCGCCTCGGCGGTGTCGTACTCCGACCACTGCCAGACCGCGATCGGGTACTCGGCCGCAGCCGCGAGGCTGTCGCCGAGATCGATGCGGCGCGCAAGCGGCACGCGCTCGCGGAACAGGATCGGAACCTTGCGGAGCTTCGAGTCCTCGTAGCGCGCGATCACATCGAACGGCGCCGGGAGCGGTGGGGCCGCCTGCGCATCGGCGCGCACCGCGACGCGGACCGTCGCGCGCTCGCCCGGCGCGACGACGACCGGCTCGGTGGGAAACTCGAGTTGGAGAGGCGACGCCAGATCGGTCGTATTCGGATTGAAGGTGTCGATTCCGGTGCGGCTCGTCCACGCGCGCTCGATCGGCTGGCCGCGCGGGTCGCGGTCGTCGACCAGCCACGGCGCCGGCGCGCGCGCGGGCGAGAAACTCCACTCGATCGGGCGGTCGAGCGGGTTCGAGAGCACGACCTCGATCGAGCCTTCGCTCGGTGTTCCCAGCGGATCGGCAAGCGCCCCACGGATCGTGACGGCGTCCTTGTCGCCCTTCAGCTTGTAGGCGCGGTCCTGGTCTTCCTTCGTGATCCAGTCGACCGGCAGCGTCGTGCCTGCGATCTGGTGGTAGGGCTCGATCGAGCCAGATTCGTCGATCACGAGGTAGGTGGTGTGCTGCAGCTGGCCGGCGAGCGGATGCTGGTCGGCCGCGCCGCCGCAGGTGCCGAGCAGGAGGTACGGAATGCCGTCGCGGGGCGGAAGCGCCTGCAGCGCGTGGTAGTGGCCCGCGATCACATAGTCGACGCCGTGGCGCACGAGGATCGGCTGCACGCGTTCGTCCCAGCGCGTGGGCTTGTGGTCCCACAGCGGGCGGTGGAAGAGCAGGATCATCGGCTTCCCGCGCATCGCGAGCTTCTGCAGCGTGCGGTCAAGCCACGCGAGCTGCGCGTCGGAGAAACCGGGGCTGATCTGCCCGTCGCCATCCTCGGTGTTGAGGATGACGAAGCTCGCGAGGTCGAGCTCGACCGAGTAGTAGAGCGGGCCGAAGCGCGCGCGGTAGTCGTCGGCGAACGAGCGATCGCCCGAATCACGCTTGCCGCTCACGAGATCATGGTTGCCAGGCGTCGGATAGAACGGCATCCGCAGCCGCTCGACGATCTCGAGGAAGTCGTCGCGCTCGCGCCGCACGACCTCGTGGTCGCGCGAGTAGCCCTGCACGAGATCGCCGACGCAGAAGACAGCAGCCGGCTTCTCGCGGTTGAAGTCGTCGACCGCCTCGGCGAGATAGCGCAGGCCCCAGTCGCGGCCGGTGGTGCGGTCGGGAATGATCGCGATCACCTCTCGGCGCGGCGAAGGCGCCTGCACGACGCTCTGGCCGTCGGTGGCGGCGCCATCCTTGTTGCGCTGGAACTGCGGCGGCACCGCGACCGCGATCGAGGCGGCGGCGAGGCAGGGGAGGGCGCTCACGAGAACCCTGGAAAGGGCGAGAACTGCGCGGGGCATGGGTTCAGGGTAGCGCGGTCTGCGCTGGCTGCGCGGCGTGTGGGTTTTTCTCTGGTCCCGCAGCCTGGAAGAATCGCGCGGGCAAGGCGAAGAAAAAC
>CAIXEV010000588.1 GCA_903918555.1 uncultured bacterium
CCCTCGAGCCCACGACAGCGCGCCTGCCGAAGGCGGGCGGTTCGAGCCCACGACAGCGCGCCCGCCGAAGGCGGGCGGTACCCCTCACCAACCCGCCAAAAACACCGCAGGCCCCCGCTCTCGTACGGAGGCCTGCGGAATCAAGTTGTGCTGTTGTCACCGATCAGCGGCGACGACGGATTCCGGCGAGCCCGGCTGCGCCGAGCAGCGCGAAGGCGCCCGGACCCGGGATCACATACGAGAAGCCGAGGTTGTCGACGCTCGCGCGAACAGCCGGGAGACCCGCGCTCAGCGAGGTCGCGGACACCGAGATGCTCAGGATCGCGGGGCCATCGGAGTAGAAGCCGAAGAACACATTCGGATTGTCGACATAGATCAGCGATCCGGTGCCGTCCACGAGGGTCACGAAGACGAGGCCCGTCGCGAAGTTGCCCGAAGTGTCGGTGCCGAAGAAGTTGCCGTACACGCCACGCACCGCGGCGCCCGAGAAGGCGATGTCCATCGAGCCGGGCATCTGGGTCGACATCTGGCCGCCCGCGACGGAGAAACCGCTCGCAGAGGTCGCCGACCAGTTCACGCCGCCGGCGACGCCCGTCAGCGGGCTCGTGTAGCTGCCGCTGTAGGAATCGAAGGACTCAAGCGACTGCGCGAACGCGATGGTCTGCGTGTCGTAGAGGGTCTTGTCGTTGAAGATCGTGATCGCCGCCGATGCGGAGTTCGAGATCACGACAGCAGCTGCGGCAGCCGTCCACACCAACCGGAAACTGGACATTTGGCACTCCTAGGGAACAGGGAATATCAAGGCAAACACGGGCGAACCTACATCGGCAAACAACAGCCGAAGCAGTGCGAGACCGCGGTCTGACCCCGAGCGCCCAATGAGGGAAATGAGCAGGGTCAGGACGCGAAAACGCGCTCCCGTCTACCTCGCTCCGATGGCAGTATGCAGCACGATTCCGATTCCACAAGCCGGGAACCCCGATTTCCGCAGGATTTCGTCGGGTTCCTGCCACGCCTTGGTCGGTGACCGAGAATCGTGGCAGGCCCGGCAGCCATTCCGAGGTCGACCAATGGACACAGCCCCGCGCGAGGCGGGGCCGTGGGGTGTTCCAGCGGTTCGGGACCCTGTCGGGCCAGATCAGCGGCGGCGGCGCTTGCCGACAACGCCAGCGGCGAGGCCGAGGAGCGCGATCGCGCCAGGAGCCGGGACGGCGAACTGCACATTGTCGGCCGTCGGGTAGACGGCGGCAGAGCCAGAGGCCGCGGTCGCGGCGATCATGACCCCTGTGATGGCAGCGCCGGTCGAGTAGAAGCCCGTGTAGGTCGCCGACGCGTTCACGAGGCCGACATAGCTCGTGCCGTCCGCGAGGCTGATCGTGACGATCGAGGGGACCGGGTTGAAGCTGAAATCGGTGCCGTAGAAATTGCCGCCGATACCGCGGACATTCGGACCGAAGGTGAAGGTCAGGGTCTCGGCAACATTGGTCGAGAACTGGCCGCCCTGAACGAAGATGCCGCTCGCCGCCGTGGCGTTCCAGTTCACCGGACCCGTGCTCGACGAGTACGGCGACGCATAGAAGCCGTCCGCGATGCTGTTGAAGTCCTCGAGATAGACGGTGTTGCCTTGGGCAGCGACATACGCCTCCCAGACGAACTTCTGGGTGAAACTGATAACGGCCGCAGAGGCGTCGGTCGCCAGGAAGGTCGATGCGACCACGCACGGCGCGACTCCGAGGAGCCCGAGGGAAGACTTCATGCTTTTCTCTCCGGAAAGGTGATCCACGCGCTGCGTGGATCGGAACAGGACAAACCGCGAACACCCAAAGCTGCAAGACTCGCACCGGCCTGGAACAAAGCCGTCGCGAACCACGCCAGGCGCCGTTGGAACGACGACGCCTCAGCGATTCGCGCCTTGGTGCATCAACTGTTCGTCGCTTGGAACTGCGTCTCGGCTGGAACGGCCAAAACGACAACGAGGAACGAGTCGACACGCTAGGCGCGCCCTCGTTCCCTCACTCCAACACCGAAGATGTCGCGTCGGGAGGCAAAGGCAAGGCGTGGTGAGGGGATTTCGCGAAATCGCGGACGCAGCAAGACGCCTTCAAGCGTCCGGGAACTCGCTTTGCGCGCCAGCATGACGGCGGCGCCCTACGAATCGGACCCCGTAACCCATTTCGGCGCAAGGGTTAGCGCGCTCACAAGCCTCTGCTGGTAGGTCTCGAAGGAGATCAGCTCGCCGCCGAACTGCTCCATGTGTTCATTCTTCTCCTGGCTGTCGAGGAGGGTAAAGCCGAGCCCCTCCAGCAGCCGGTTGAGGTGCAGGAGGCAGAGTTTCGAGGCGTTCGAGCCCCCGAGATCGATGCGGGTGAACATGCTCTCGCCGAAGAAGGCGCCCCCGAGCGCCACGCCGTAGAGCCCACCCACGAGCACCCCACCCCGCCAGGCCTCGACCGAGTGCGCGAAGCCGCCGCCGTGGAGTTCCTCGTAGACATCGAGCATGCGCGGCGTGATCCAGTTGAGGCTCTCGTTGCCGCGGTCGGTCGCGCACGCTTCCATCACGCGCCGGAACGCGGTGTCGATGCGGATCTCGAAGGGCTTCTTGCGCTCGAGGCGCGCAAGCGTGCGCGGCACATGCAGGCCGCCGATCGGAAGCACGAAGCGCGGGTTCGACACGAGCCAGTGGACCGCGCCGTCTTCGTCGCCCATCGGAAAAATGCCCTGCGCGTAGGCCGCAAGCACGGTCTCGGCGTCGAAGCGATGGGCGATTCCGACATGGTGAAACACGCGTCGCTCCCGATCAGCCTTGCTTGGCGCGCGTCAGCACGCGCACCTGCGCGAACTGGCGATGGCCTTCGGGTCCAGAATGGAATCCGTAGCCGGATTCCTTGGCGCCAACCCACGGACAGCCATCGACTCCACCGCAGCCTTGGTTGATGCCGACCATGCCGGCCTCGATGCGCGCGGCGACTTCCGACGCCCGCGCGAGGTCGCGGCCGAACACGGCTGCGCCGAGGCCGAACGGCGTGTCGTTGGCGAGGCGCACGGCCTCGTCGACCGTCTTGAACGCCTGCACGCACGCGACGGGGCCGAAGGTCTCCTCGCGCATGATCTCCATCGTGTGGTCGACATCGGCGAGGATCGTGGGCGCAACGAAGTTTCCCTCGCGCGGTTCGCCGCCGGCGACGAGCGTGGCGCCTGCGGCGACCGCTGCGTCGACCTGCGCGACGACCTTCGCCTTCTGGCGCGCGGAGACCATCGGGCCGACGGTCACGCCTGGTTCGCGCGGGTCGCCCTGCTTGAGCGCCGCGGTGCGGTCGGCCATTTTTCGCAGGAAATCCTCGCGGATCCGCGCATCGACATAGATCCGTTCGGTGCTCACGCACACCTGCCCCGCGTTGCGGAAGCTGTTGCGCACCGCGAAGGCGGCGGCTGCGTCGAGGTCGGCGTCGTCGAGGACGACGAGCGGATCCTTGCCGCCGAGCTCGAGGATCACGCGCTTCAGGCCGGGACCTGCGTCGGCGAGGATCTTCTTTCCGGTTTCGCGCGAACCCGTGAAGACGATCAGGTTCACATCGGCGAGGACGAGCGCGCGGCCCTGCGCGCCATCGCCGAAGACGGGCGTCAGCACGCCGGGCGGCAGGAACTCGTTGAGGATCTTCGCGTACTCGCAGGCGACGAGGCTCGTCTCCTCGCTCGGCTTGAGAAGCACGGTGTTGCCCGCGACGAGCGCCGGAACCACCGACTGGTGCGGCATCAGGAGCGGGAAGTTCCACGGCGTGATCGCCGCGCAGACGCCGAGCGGCGCGTGACGGAGCGTGCTCGTCGCGCGGGCGTCCTCGCGCGTGAAGTCCGCGAGCGCCGCCACGATCTCGTCGAGCTCGGCGCCGAGGCCGTCGCCGCAGTAGTTCGCCTCCCCGACCGCCTCGGGAAGGGGCTTCCCCATTTCGCGCGACGAGAGTTCGCCGAGCCGCTTGGCCTCGGCCTTGAGGCGCGCGCCGGCGGGCCGAAGCACATCCGCACGCTGGGCGTGGGTGAGGGCGCCCCACCCCCGCTGCGCCTCGCGAGCCTGGAAG
>CAIXEV010000589.1 GCA_903918555.1 uncultured bacterium
CCGCGATCAGTTCGTCGTGGCCGCCGACCTCCACCACCTTGCCGCGGTCGAGCACCACGAGCCGGTCCGCCTTGCGGATCGTCGACAGCCGGTGCGCGATCGCGATCGTCGTCCGTCCGCGCACGAGGTTGTCGAGCGCCGCCTGGATGTCCTTCTCGGTCTCGGTGTCGACGCTCGAGGTCGCCTCGTCGAGGATGAGGATGCGCGGATCGATCAGGAGAGCGCGCGCGATGCTGATGCGCTGCCGCTCGCCGCCCGAAAGCCCTTGCCCGCGCTCGCCGACGAGGCTGTCGTAGCCCTGCGGAAGCCGCAGGATGAACTCGTGCGCACGCGCCGCGCGCGCGGCGGCGATGATCTCCTCGCGCGTCGCGTCGGGCCGCCCGTAGGCGATGTTCTCCGCGATCGTGCCGAAGAAGAGGAACGGCTCCTGGAGCACGAGGCCGATGTGGCGACGGTAGTCCGACACGCCGAAGCGGCGCAGGTCGGTGCCGTCGACATGGATGCTGCCCTCGCTCACATCGTAGAAACGGCAGATGAGGTTGATGAGCGTGCTCTTGCCCGAGCCGCTGTGTCCGACGAGGCCGATCATCTCGCCCGGCTTGATCTCGAGGTCGAGCCCGCGGATCACCGTGCGGCTTCCGTAGCGGAACCCGACGCCGCGCAGCGAGATCTGTCCATCGAGCCGCTCGATCTTCACAGGCTGCGCGGGCTCGGGCACGCTCGAGTTGTGGTCGAGGATGTCGAAGATGCGCTTCGCGCCCGCGGCCGCCTTCTGCGTGATCGACACGATGCGGCTCATCGACTCGAGCCGCCCGTAGAAGCGCCCGATGTACGCGATGAACGCGGTGAGCACGCCGACCGTGATCTCGCCCTGGCTCACCTGCCAGATGCCGAAGGCCCACACGATGAGCAGGCCGATGTCGGTGAGCAGCGTCACCGTCGGCGAGAACAGGCTCCAGGTGCGGTTGAGACGGTCGTTCACCGCGAGGTTCGCGCGGTTCGCGTCGCGGAAACGCTGCGATTCGCGCTTCTCCTGCGCAAACGCCTTCACCACGCGGATGCCGGGGATCGTGTCCGCGAGCACATTCGTCACATCGCTCCACGCGCGGCCGATCTTCTCGAAGCCCATGCGCAGGCGGCTGCCCACGGCCTGGATCATCCAGCCGATCACGGGCAGCGGCACGAGCGTCACGAGCGCAAGCCACGGGTTGATCGAGAAGAGGATCGCCGAGGTCATGACCAGCATCACGACATCGGTGATGAAGTCGAGCGCGTGCAGCGAGAGGAAGATCGAGATGCGGTCGGTGTCCGAGCCGATGCGCGCCATCAGGTCGCCGGTGCGCTTGGCGCCGAAGTAGTCGAGGCTGAGGCCGAGGAGATGCTCGAACGACGCCGTGCGCATGTCGGCGGCGATCCGCTCCGACACGATCGCGAGCAGCCATGTCGTGATCCATCCGAGCACCCACGCCATCACGGCGGCGCCGAACAGTCCCGCGAGGATCCACGCGACCTTCGCGGGCGGGATCTCGACGCCCGTCTGGAACGGCACGAGCACCTCGTCCATCAGCGGAATCGTGAGGTACGGCGGCACGAGGCGCGCGGCGGTGCTGCCGAGCATCAGCGTGATGCCGAGCAGCAGCTTCCAGCGGTACGGATGCGCGAAGCGCCAGAGCCGCAGCAGCACCCAGGTCGAGGGCGGCGAGTGCAGCTCGCGCTCGCACGCGGCGCAGGTCTCGCCGCCGCCGGGCAGCGTCGCGTTGCAAGTCGGGCAGGTGGCGGGGAGGTCGGCCGACGCTGGCGGTGCGCCGTGCAGAAGCACCTGCTGCGCGGCCTCGAACTGCGCTGCAAGCCGAACCGCGGCTGCGTTCGCGTCGAGCGTGAAGCGCCAGAACTGGAGCCGCCTGTCACCCTCGAGGAGTTCGAGCATCCCCAGTCCGCCGTGGTCGCTGTGGCGGAGCGTCAGCGCGCGCTCGGCGCTCCGGCCAAGCGGCCAGGCCTGCGTGGCGCCCTCGGTCCGATCGACCAGCGCCTCCGAGGTGAGTTCGACCCGGCCCCGCGCGTACCGCAGCCGCCGGTCGAGGTCGACTTCAAGCGACGCAAGCGACCCGGCGACGGGGGTCGCGCGGGTTGCGGCGGGGTTTGAAGCGGGCTCTGGCATGCGGGAGCGGGGGAGGAAGGGCGGGGGATGAAGGGCGGGGGA
>CAIXEV010000590.1 GCA_903918555.1 uncultured bacterium
GACTGATCGAACAGGGCATCGCGCAGTCCGGCCAGTTTGCGCCGATCTACCGCAAGATGGCGGAAGACCTGCTCGGGCCGCGGCGCTAGGTTCCGTCAGGCAGCACCGAGCGTCGATCGCCTGCTTCGGGCGGCACGGCCCGGGCCGCCGCCTGCTCGACGGCCGTCCAGTACTGGCGCGTCATCGAGATGCCCGAGTTGTGACTGCCGTCGAACTCGACGAGCGTGATGCGCGCGGGTGCGAGCGATGCAAGCGCCTGGCCGTGCGCGATCGGGACGACCTCGTCATCGCGCGTGTGGAGGATGAGGACGGGGCAGCCGAGGACCGGCAGGACCTCGTCGGTGCGGTAGGGGTCGCGCACGATGAACGGCGGCAGGCCGTACCGCGGCGCGTAGCTTGCGATGCTGGTGAACGGCGCCTCGAGCACGGCGAGTTCGAGGCCGTGTGGCGACGCGACTTCGCCAAGGCGCGCGGCGACCTGCATCGCGACGCCTGTTCCAAGCGAGCGGCCATGGAGGACGAGCGCGCGCCGGCCCGTCTGCGCGAGCGCCCAGTCGATCGCCGCGAGCGTGTCGCCGACGATGCCGTCCTGCGATGGCGAGCCGGTCGAGCGGCCGTAGCCGCGGTACTCGGGCAGCACCACATCGAAGCCCATGCGCCGCCACCGCCGCGCGTCGTCGAGGAGATGGTCGATCAGCTCCGCGTTGCCGTGCGTGATCGCGACGAGGCCTCGTGACGGCTCCGCGGTGCCGGCGCGCAGGAGCCACGCCTCGGTGCGCGCGCCGTCGCGCTCGATCCAGTGCCGCACGAGCCCTTCGCGCTGCTCGAGCGCGCCGATCTCGTCCTCGCGCATGCCGCCGCCCGCGAGGTCGGGCAGATAGAGCATCCTCGGCTGCATGAAGAAGAGCGTGACGCCCCACGCGAGATAGAGGATGACCGCGGAGCGGACCACGCGCACCACGGCGCCGCGAAGGCGTGATGGCGGCGAGGTTGGCCCGGCGGGATCGGTCATGGGGCGGCGCGACACTTGGGGAGAGTTCCCGTGCCGTCCGCGATTGCGGTGGCTGCGCGGCAAACCATGCTACGCGCGCGTCACGACCAGCGCGACAGCAGGATCGCGAGATCAGGCGCGCTCACGACGCCGTCGCCGTTGAGGTCGGCGGGCGAGCCCGTCGTGCCCCACGCGTTGAGCAGGATCGCGAGATCCTGGCTGTTCACGGTGCCGTCGCGGTTGAGGTCGGCCGGTTCCATCACGCCTCCATGGAAGAGCCGCGACGGCGGCACGGAGGCGCTCGCCTCGCCGGGGCCCGTCCACGACATGATGAGCCCGGCGCCGCCGCCGGCCTCGAAGAACTCGACTCGGAGCGCGTGCTTTCCTGCGGCGAGGGCGCGCGTGCCTGCGACCGTCACCATGCCGTGCAGGCCGTCGTTGCTGACGACGAGGTCGTTGCCGATCCACAGCTTCGAGCCGTCGTCGCTCGAGGTGCTGAGCGTCCAGAAGCCCGTCGTCGGGATCTCGATCCAGCCCGTGTAGACGGCGCCCACATTGTCGGCGCGGCCGCTGTCGCCGAAGTTTCCGTCGGTCGAGGGGTAGTTCAGGTTGGCGACGAGGTTGCTTGCGTAGCTGAGGAGCTGCGAGAAGTCTGGCAGCACCGATGGATTGTCGAGCGCGTAGTACTTGGCGTCGAGCGTGAGCTCCGCGCCGATCGGATTGTCGGCGGCGCGCGCGACGCTGATGTCGATCGTCGCGGTCGCGGTCGCCGTCGCGCCGCTCACGGGCTCGACGAGCGTGTACGACAGGGTCTGCGTGCTCGCCGCGGCGCCGATGTCGGCGATGCTCAGGCGGTCGCGGCCGCCGCCGGTACCTTCGATGAGCGTCACCGGGCGGCCGCCGCTCGTCGTGGCGCTGAACGACTGGATCTCGAGCGCGTCCATGTTCGCGTCGAAGTCGTTGGCGAGGACATCGAGAAGCACCGCGGAGCCGGCCACGGCGATGGCGCGGTCGTCGCGTGCGACGGGGGGCTGCGGCGACTGCGCTGCAAGCGCGAACTCGACCGCGCGGAGCAGGTTGATGCGACCCCAGCCGGATGGCTCGCTGTTGGCGACGCCATCCCAGAAGTCGCAGCTGTTGAAGAGGAGGTACTCGGCGTGCTCGGCGGACAGCGCCGGATTCGCCGAGCGGACGAGCGCGAGCGCGCCGTTCGCGACGGGCGTCGCCATGCTGGTGCCGCTCGCGAAGCCATAGCCGCCGCTCCGCAGCGAGCTGAGGATCGACACGCCCGGGGCGAAGAGGTCCACGCCCAGTCCGTAGCCTGAGAAGCTCGCGCGCTGGTCGCTCTGGTTGCTCGCGCCGACGACCACGACATGGTCGAAGTCCCAGCCGGAGTGGTTGGTCGCTGAGTTGCCCGCCGCCCACATCATCGTGGCGTCGAGCGAGCGGACATACTCGCCCGTCGTCTCGATCGGCGGATAGCCGATGCCCGAGTAGCTGGTGCTGACGACCTTGGCGCCGTTCTCGGCGGCCCACTGGATTCCCTGCAGGAGATCCTCGTAGCTCGCGCCGCCGTTCGCGGCCGTGCTCACGCGGATCGGCATGATGCGGAGGTTCCAGCCCATGCCGGAGACGCCGACCGAGTTGTTGCCCGCGGCGGCCGCGCAGCCCGCCACATGCGTGCCGTGGCCGTTGATGTCGGTCATGTCGCCGCCGTCGGCCTCGGCGAGGTCGTCGGCGCTGTTGAAGCCGGGCACGCGGTTCTGCAGGTCCTCGTGCACGACGATGCCCGTGTCGGTGACCGCGACGATCACCTCGTTCGCGCCGTTCGCGCGGTGAAGGTCCCATGCGAGCGGCGACTGCATCATCGTGTGATGCCACTGCTCGGAGAAGCGCGGATCGTTCGGCACGACGGTCGGGTACACGATCCAGTTCGGGCATGCATACTGGAAGAGCCCGGTCGCCATCAGGCGCGCGGCGGTGGTGTTCTCGGTTGCGCCCGGCTTCACGGGCCCGGCGCCGACGGCGACGATGAACTCATCGGTCTTCGGGTTGTGGCGCTTGGGAGCCTTGCCGAGCGCGGCGAGCGCGCGCGCGCGGCCGCGGGCGTCGAGCGTCTGCTTCGGCCGCACGATCAGCTCGCCCGAGAACTCGCGTTCGCCCGCGACCTCGGTGAAGGGCGCGAACGGCGGCGGCACGGCAGGCCCACGGCTGGATTGTCCATTGCTGAGAGGCCCGGCCTGCGCGAGCAGGAGTGCGGTCGACGAGAGGATGAAGGTGATCGTCATGGTGAGGCTCCGCGGGCGGTAAGGTCACTGTTGTACGCGAGTCGCCGCGAACCACAAGCGATTCACCCGTGATTCCAATGGAATCGGGTGCTTCTTCGCCGTGATGTCGCCTCGTGCGTCCGAGATACCGCGCTTGTGGGATTCCTCCGCAAGGCCGGCGATCGCACCCGCTTCTATGTTCTTGTCTTCTTGGAGATCGGAGCGAGGGAGCAGGGCCGCGTGGCCATGCTCGCGCTGGTGTCCGAGGCGGAGGAAAACGAGATGAACTGTACGGAGACCCTGCGAGTTGGCATCGCATCGATTGTGTCGCTCGGCGTCGTTGCCGCAGCGCATGCCCAGAGTGGGCGTCTGGCGGGACTGCCCGCGTGGCGGTCGATCGCGACGACGGCTGACGGCATTCCTGGCACCGAATTGAACTTCGGTAGCTTCAACCAGCCCTCGGTGAATCGGAACGGAGTGGTGACCTTCCGCGCGCGCTCCGTCGGCTCGAGCGAGCCCATGAGCGGCGTCTTCCGCCGTCGCCTGAACGCGGATGGGCAGCCGATCGAGCCGCTCTTCCTCCGCGGGGGCGGTGTTCCGGAGCCGAACAACTCCGACGAGTTGAGCTCCGGCTCCGGCTCGGGCTCGGGCGGCGAACCCTCCGGTTTCCGCGAGTTTCCCAGCATCCCACGCATCGACTCCGACAGCGAGGTGATCGCCACCCGCGGCAACTCGACGCCCGTGTGGACCTACCTCCTGCCCGATGGAACCGAGACGCGCGTCGGCACCAACGGCGTCTTTGTCGCGTGGAACGGCGAACGCGTGACGGCGTTCTCGCTGCTCGGCGGCGTGCGCGACGCGGCGACCGGCGAAGTCGTCTTCCCGTGGTTCTCTGTTCCCGACGCACCCGAGGGGACGCGCTTCGATGTGTTCCCGGGTTCGCCGTCGGTGACCGGCGGCCGCTATGTCGTCACGAAGGCGAACTGGACCGATCCCGACACTTCGATCGGCAAGACGGGCATCTTCGTCCGCGACCTGCGCGCGCCCGAAGACATGCTGCATCGCATCGCGTCGAGCGACACGGTGATTCCCGGGCAGGATCCCAAGACGCCCGAGCCCGTGAAGTTCGGCTCGACCTCGCCGCCGAGCGCTGCGAACGGCACGGTCGTCTTCCTCGGCCTCGACAGCGAGGAGGCGCCGACGATGGGCGGCCTCTACGCGGCGCCGATCTCCGGCGAGCCGACGCTGACCGAGGTCGTGATGATCGGCGATGCCGTGCCCAGCGGAGGCAAGGGCGATGTGTTCACCCGGCTCGGCGAAGGCGTCGCGTTCAACGGACGCTTCATCGCCTTCTGGGGCGCGTGGGGCGCCGAGATGCGTGAGATCACGCTTCAGTGCCCGACCGACGGCAATCCCGACATCATCGCGTACTGCAACGAGCAGCATCCGGCCGGCTACACGGTGGAGATTCCCGTGCATCAGGGCGTGTTCGTCCATGACCTCGACACCGGCGAGACCTCGATGGTCACGCAGACCGGAAGCGCGGAAGGGGACATCACCGACTTCATCTACTGGGGCTTCAGCGGCCGCGCGCCAGGTGCGGGCGGTAAAGGCGGCAGCGGCGGCGGTGAAGGCGGAACCGCCGAGGGCGACGATGGCGAGCTTGCGCGCTGGCGCAGCGCGACCTTCATCGCCGTGGAGAGCGATCAATGGATCGGCGGCTCGGGCAACGGTTGCCGCGTCGCGTTCAAGGCGAGCGCGGGCGAGACCGTCGGCATCTACATGCGCGACACGGCTGCGGAGGGCGAGGCGGCTGTGGTCGCCTCGACGGGTCAGCCGATGAGCGCGATCGATCCGGCTGCAGGCGAGAGTGTTCTGATCACGACGCTCGCGATCGAGCGCGAGTCGCTGCGCGACGGATGGTTCGTGATCGCCGCGTCGGGCACCGACGAGGCGACGGGCGAGTCGGTCACCGGCATCTATGCGTCGGGAAAGCGTCGTCAGGTCGGCGACATCGACGGAGATGGCAAGTCGGACATCGCGTGGTTCCACGAGTTGGACCGCCTTGCCGCGCTCTGGCATGTCGACGGCGGCACGATCGAGGGCGGCTACATGTCGACGCGCCCGAACGAGAGGGACTCGAAGCTCGTCGGCTCGGGTGATGCCAACGGCGATGGACGCGCCGATCTTCTCTGGTACGACCCGGCTGTGAAGCGCTACTCGGTCTGGATCACGGACGACGGCGTGGAGGAGGTGTACCGCTTCGATCGACCTGTCGACCCGGAGTGGACGGCGGTCGCCTTCACCGATGTCGACGGCGACCGCCGCGCGGATGTCGTGTTCCGCCGCACGCGGGATGGAGGGACCGACATCGCCGTCTGGAGGCTTGACGGAGGCACGCTCGTGCAAGGTGTCCTGAACACGCTCGAGGGCGAGTTCGAGGAGTGCTTCGTCGGCAACTTCGACACCGACACCAGCGCGGAGATCCTGCTGCGCCGGCTGAACTCGGGCGAGGCAGGCGCGGTGTACATCGCTTCGTTCGACGGCGCGTCGCTTGACGCGGCCGAGCGCATCCGCTTCAGTTCGGGCGAGCTCGCGCCGATCGTCTCCCCTGTGTTCGTCATCTCGGGTGTCGCCGACACCGATGGCGA
>CAIXEV010000591.1 GCA_903918555.1 uncultured bacterium
GTCGCCCCAGCCGCCGAGCAGGATCGCGAGGTCGCTTCCGTCGGTCGCCCCGTCTTCGTTGACATCGGCGTTGGGGGTGCCCCATGCACCGAGCAGCGCCGCGAGGTCCTCGCCGTTCACGATGCCGTCGCCGCTCAGGTCGGCCGGGCACGGCAGGACCACCGTGCAGGTCGTCGTGAGCGTGCCGGCGCCTCCGGTCGTGTTCGCGCCGACGCGGATGTAGTAGCTGCCGCCCGCGATCGCATTGAAGCTGACGCTCGCTCCGCCGTTCGTGCAGTTCGCGTCGTCGTTGTTGCATCCGACGAGCGCTCCCGCCGGCGGGCAGGCGAGGTTGTAGACCGCGAGGCGCGAGTTGAACGCCGTCGTGCCGCAGGTCGAGACCTTCGCGGTGCCCGAGCACGGCGCCGTGAAGAGGTACCAGAGGTCCTTCTGCATCGTGGTGCCGACGCCGCCGTCGCACGACGCCGGCAGCGTGGTGGCGCTGTTGGTGGCGTTGGTGTTGTTGAACGGCACGCTTCCGACGCCGATCGACGCGGCGCTCGTGCATTCGTCGTTCGCAGGGATCACGACGGCGACCACCGACACATTGTCGATGTACCAGTTGTCGTCGGCCTGGTCGCCGAGCGCGCGGAACCGCAGGCGGAACTTGTTGTGGAGCGCGTTGGCGGGGAGGGTCTGGCTGTACTCGGTGAAGGTCGTCGGGTTGATGCCGTCCGAGGTGATGGTGTTGAGCACCTGCCACCTGAGCAGGTTGTTGTAGTACTCGACCACGAGCTGCTTGCCCGACTCGACGCCGTTGCGCTGGACGAAGTAGCCGACGATGCCGACCGACTGCCCGCCGAGCAGGATGAAGTTCGAGCGGATCTCGTCGTCGGCGTACTGGTTCGCGCTGGTGCTGTTCAGCACGAGCGAGCGCGTCGGGCTCGGCTCGTTCTGCGCGGCCGTCGTGATCGCGCCGCCCTTGTTGTAGATCCAGTTGAGCTGGTTGATCGCGGGCGACTCGAAGGTGTCGCTCCACGGGATCGTCAGCGGCGCGGGAAGCGCCACATCGCAGCCGACGGCGTTCCGGTACGCGATGATCTGGTTCTGATCGGTCGGCGAGAACTTGAGGTTCGCGCCCGTGGTTCCCTGGCAGCTGTTGATGCCCGAGCACATGATGTTGCACGGCGTCGCGGTGTCGCAGTGCTGCGCCTGCCAGTTGTGGCCGAGCTCGTGCGCCGAGAGCGAGGTGCGGAAGTCGGCGATGGTCGTGAATCGGCTCTCGACGGCCGAGTAGGCGAGGTTGCCGTTGCCGCCGCAGTCGTTGCCCTGCTGGTTGCACACCACGCCGAGCCATGCGAGGCCGATCGTGTTGCCCTGGATCGTCTTGCCGGTGAAGAGCTGCGCGACATCGCGCAGGATCTCCGACTCCGGCAGCGTGTTCCACTTGGTCCGGAACTCGCACAGGAGGTCGGTCATCACGGTCGTGGTGTACGGATCGGCCGCCGTCGCACGCACCACGATGGTGGAGTACTCGTAGGTGATGTTCACATCGCGGTCGTACACGAGCGTCACATTGTTCATGACCGACTCGATGTCGTTGACCGTGTTCGAGACATTGGATCCGTTCCTCTGGAAGAACTCGAAGTCCGCGTCGAAGGCGATCTTCGCGATGAACGGGTTCGATCCCGCGACGCCGCCGTCGCCGCCGCCGTCGCCGCCGCCGCCGTTCACGGAGCCGTTCGACTCAGCGGGATCGTTCGGATCGCCGCGCGTCCAGTCGGGCAGGCCAAGCCCCGCCTCATCGAATCCGCAGCGGTGGTCGCCGACGGGCGTGAGCGCGGAGCGGCGGTAGACGAGATGCTCGTTGGCGGGGCGGCCGGCGAAGAAGTCCGAGCTCGGCTGCACCCAGATGGTGTCGTCGTCGGTCGGGATCATCGCCCAGAGCTTCCCATCGAGAATCGTCGCGGAGACGGGCATCCCGTCCGAAAGCCGCGAGCCGCGGTAGGTGCGGTGCGGAGGCGCGGGTTCCTCGACAAGCTTGCCGCCGCCATGGTCGACGAGCACGCGGAAGTCCGCGCGGCGCAGCGAGCTGCGGAAGAGGCGGATGGTCTCGAGCCGCCCCTCGAACGGGATCTGGATCTCGATCTCCTCGGGGATGCCGGTGGGAACCGCGACCGCGGCCACGCTGTAGGCGGTGATGCCGGCGATCGCCGGCGCGGGATCGAATCCGCGGAGCGATTGCGCGGGGAGCTTCGATGGAGGCATCGCGGCCACCTTCCCGGCGACGGCTGGTTCGGCGGTCTTGGCCGCCGCGCGCGCGGGCGGCGTCTTGGCGGCGTCGGACTTGACGCACGCATCGTGCGCGAAGGCCGTGCTCGGCGCGATCAGCGCCAGAGCGACCATGGTGCGAAGAAGGCTGCAGGTGCCGAGGAGATTGCGGAGCGTGGGCGAGCTGGGCGGATTCATCATGTGGGTCTTCTCAATCAGGTCTTCATGCGTCTCTTCATGCGTCTCTTCATGCTTCGCAGATGTGCGCGGCGGGTTCTGGGCTGCCGCTGGCTTTTCGAGATCCTGCCGCGACTGCGCGGAAGATCCGATCGCGATCGGGGTTGCCCTGAAAGTGAACAGGGCGGGAGCCGAGTGGCTCCCGCCCCGTTGTGTCTTGGAGGCGTGACTGGCGGTCGCACGGCTTGCCGCCAGCCAGTTGGTGTCAACCGTTCCAGTTGCCGAGCAGGACCGCCATGTCGGATCCGTCGGTGGTGCCGTCACCATTGAGGTCGCCGGCGGCGGTGCCCCAGCCGTTGAGCAGGATCGTGAGATCCGAACCGCTCACACTGCCGTTGCCGTCGAGGTCGCCCGGAACCGCCAGCGCGCTCGGGCCGACCAGCGCAGCGCTCACTGAAGTGGCGGGGCTGTTGGCGGTCGGAGCCTTCCAGACGCCAAGCGTCACAGACGGGGGCGTCGCGGCGGGCGCCGTGTTCGCGGTGAAGCGGAAGTTGTAGAGGGTCGACCAGCGGAGCGCGTTCGCGCTGGCCTGCGAGTTGGGCTCGCAGGTCCAGGTGATCATCCCGTTCGCGACGGTCGCGGTCCACGGAGCGTTCGTGACGCCTTCGCCGTTGATGTAGGCAGGGGACGCGAAGCCGATGTTGGTCACGGTCACGCCGGCCGGAATCGGCACCGAGAACGAACCGCCTGCGCGGTCGGAGTTCAGATTCTGGACCGCATACTCGTAACGCCAGGTGCCGTTGCCGTTGTCGATGGCGCGGCCACCGACAAACATGCGGCCATCACCGGCGATGTCGAGCGCCTTGAGCGACACATCGGGGTGCGCGGTCTTCCACGCAAAGATGGCGGGAAGCTGCTGGATCGTCGGGCCCGTGAGCGTCATCGGGTAGCCGAGGGTCGTCGACCAAGTCGAGCCGACCGTGAACAGGCGGTACGACGAGTTGTTGTCGTCGTTGCCACCGGCTGCGTCTTCAGGATGGATGTACTGGCACTCGGCCACATAGATCGCGCCAGTGTTCTGGGCCGGATTCAGATCGGCGCGCTTGATCGCCACGCGCTCGCGCAGCGAGGAGGGCAGCGTCGAAGGCGCAGCCGGATCAGAGTAGGTGCCGCTGTAGACGCCGGTGGACGGGTTGATCGGGAGACGGTTCTTGAGGTCGCTCTGCGTGCCGTTCAGGCTCGCGGTGTACGGGTCAGAGCAGCCGATGCCGAGCACCGTGGGGCAGCCAAAGCCAGCGGGGACGCAGGAGCCGCAGAGGGTCTGCTGCAGCGCGCAGAAGCCGTGCTTCACCCACGACATGCCGATCTGCTCGATCACGCCGTTCTTGATGCGGTAGGCGTTCTGTGGGATCACCGGGTGCAGGTTGCTCGGATTCGGCTGCCACTGGAGCTGCGCGGATCCGATGTTGCAGCTGGTCGAGCCGAACGCGTAGGAGGCGTACTCGGTGCCGGTGTAGGTGCCGGGCGCGTAGCGCGCGACATCAGGGATGGCGCCGACGATGACATCGGGGCCAGCGGCCACGCCGCCGTCACCCTCGCCCGGGATCGCCGTGGCGTTGAACTGGCCGAGGAAGACGGCAACGCCGCCAAGGAGCAATCCGCCGAGAGTCAGACATGTCTTCACGATGTTCTCCTGCTCTGAATGATCTTGTTCTGTGCACGGGGACTCGGACGCCCGACGGCCCGGTTCAGGCGACTCAATCAACATACCCTCAAGTTTGGCCTAGACGAGTCCGAGGTTCCGCTTTTTGCGCGGAGCAGGGAATTACACGCCCTGGGCCGGTGGAGGGACTGCGGCTCAAGTCGCCTCGGCGAGTCGCCGGGATTCGAGATCTCGCACTCGCAGGAAGCGAAACTCTGCTGATGAGAGGCCGCCAACGCTGATGATGTCGCCGCCGCCGGTGACGATGCGAAAAGCCCAGATCCCGCCTCGCCGGAGTCTGACCGTGACTTATCGGGCAGTGCGAGTGCTGGTGGGAGGCTTGGTGCAGCGGGTACCAGTGGGCTTGGTGCACAGGCAGGAGGGGCTGTTCTGCCGA
>CAIXEV010000592.1 GCA_903918555.1 uncultured bacterium
AACGCGCATGTGAGGTTCGGCCGCACCGTGTGCGCGAAGCTCACGAAGGCGACCGGCGTGAAGTTCGCCGAGGCGAAGAACCACTTCGAGGCGCAGTCGACGCGCGACTGCGTGGTCGACGCGCACGGCCACCTCAAGACGATCGCCGTCTCGATGACGAAGATCGCCAACGACATCCGCTGGCTCGGCTCCGGCCCGCGCTGCGGCCTGTTCGAGCTGTCGCTGCCCGCGACGCAGCCCGGCTCGTCGATCATGCCGGGCAAGGTGAATCCCGTCATCTGCGAGAGCGTGATGATGGTCGCGTGCCAGGTCGTCGGCAACGACGCCGCGATCACGATGGGCGGCCTCGGCGGCATCGGGTCGCTCCTCGAGCTGAATGTCGCGATGCCTGTGATCGCCGAGCGCCTGATCGAGTCGATCGAGCTGCTCGCGAACGCGAGCACGATGTTCTGCGAGAAGTGCCTCGACGGGCTCGCGCTCAACGAGGCCGAGGCGACCGGCACCGTCGAGAAGAGCCTGATGATGTGCACCTCGCTTGCGCCCGTGATCGGCTACGACAACGCGGCCAAGGTGGCGAAGGAGGCTTTCAAATCAGGCGAGACTGTTAGACAGTATGTGCTGCGTCACAAGATGGTCGAGCCGAAGCGGCTTGAAAAGCTGCTCGACGCCGCGTCGATGACGAAGCCAGGCGGCAAGGGCCCCGGGGGCGGATGACGCCGAGCGGGTTTCTGCGGTGAATCGAGGTGGAGGAGGGGGTGAGTCCGACTCCGTGAAGAATTGCTGTCGGGATTTTACCCCCATCGGACAAACTCGTTGAAAGATGTTGCGGCACCCGCACGCATGACGAGTCGATGGACCTCGATTCCCGCTCTTCATTCGGCTCCTTCACGACCGCGATCTCCGATGCGCCGAGCTCGGCGGCGCGCCGCCACGAGAGTTGGGCGCGCGCGATCCGCCCGCTTGGCGATGTGCGGATGCGCGGACATGCCGCCCGCGAACTGGTGCGGCTGGCGTCGATCTCGTCCGGGCTGATCGCCGTGCTCGACCGCGACCTCCGCTACCTCGGCGCGAGCCCGTCCTGGGTGCAGCGGTACTTCCCCAGCGTGCCCGTCTGGCTCGGACAGCATCACCACGAGCTGCTGCCGGATCTCCCGGAGCGGTTTCGCGAGGTCTACCGCCGCGCGCTGCAGGGCGAGACCTTCCACCAGGAGCTCGACCACTTCCAGCGCTCCGACGGCGCGACGCACTGGATCAGCTGGTCGGCCGGCCCTTGGTGGACCGACGAAGGCACGATCGGCGGCATCACGCTCTCGGTGCATGACACGAGCGAACTCCGGGCGAAGGAAGTCGAGCTGCAGGAGCAGACGCGGTCGGCCGACCGCACGGCGTCGATCGGCATGCTCGGCGCTGGCCTCGGGCACGACATGCAGAACCTCCTGCTGCCGTTGCGCGCGCATCTCAACGCGATCGCGGCGGCGGAGCGGCGGTTGGAGTCGTCGCGGCACCATCCGCACATCGACGCACTGCGCCGCGGGCTCGACCATCTCCAGCACCTCTCCGACAGCCTGTACCTCCTCGCTTCGGAGGAGCCGCTCTCCGATCACAAGATCGGCGAGGAGACCTCGGTGGCGGCATGGTGGCTGCAGTTCGAGGCGCTCTTCCGCTGCGCGATGCCGCATCGCACCAAGCTTGAGGCGCGGATCGCGGAGGGCGTCCCGGCCGTGCCGGTCTCGGGGCACCTCCTGACCCGCGCGATGCTGAACCTGCTCAGCAACTCGGCGCGCGCGATCGTCGCCCATCTCGAGCAGCTCAGGTACGGAGGCTGCGTCTGCGTCGATGTACGCATGGAGCCCGGCTCCGATGGCGAGTGTGTCCGGATCTCGGTGACGGACAACGGGATCGGCATGACGCCTGAAGTCAAGAAGCGCGCCACCGAGGCGTTCTTCACGACGCGCAACGGCGGCAAGGGTTCCGGCCTCGGCCTTGCGTTCGTCTCGCGTGTGGTGCAGGACCACGGCGGCCGGCTCGAGATCGAGTCGGAGCGCGGCATCGGCACGACGATGACGCTGGTGCTGCCGGCGTGCGTGTGAGGCGGCGTTGAGTGGACGCGCTTCGGCGGCTTCTACTCGAGCGCGGAGCGCAGCGAAGCGCGAGCGAGTCTGTGGGGGTTTCGTGCGTCCGAAGGGAGCCGCCGCAGCGGCGACCGCTCAACCCCTCTCGCTCTAGCACCAGAGGGAGCAAGTTGCGAAGCAGGTTGCGACCGCTCAACCCCTGCGTTCTAGCACCAGAGGGAGCAAGTTGCGAAGCAGGTTGCGACCGCTCAACCCCTGCGTTCTAGCACCAGAGGGA
>CAIXEV010000593.1 GCA_903918555.1 uncultured bacterium
CGCAGCCGCGACCGCTCAAATCACGGCTTCGCGATTCGATGCCCGCACTTCTTGCAGGTCGAGAGCACCGGGTCGGCCCAGAACTCCTCCATCGCCTGCGCGAAGTGCTGCACGATGTCCTTGCAGTCGAACACCTTGTCATAGACGAGCGTGTTGCACTTCTCGCAGAAGAAGATGAGGTGCTCCGGCTCGCCCTGCGGGCGGCGGCGCTCGACGACGAGGCCGATGGTGTCGGGCCCGCGCTGCGGCGAATGCGGCACATTCGGCGGAATGAAGAAGACCTCGCCCTCGCGGATCTCGTGGACCTTCACCACGCCTTCCTCGATCGTCTTCACATGTACATCGCCCTTCAACTGGATGAAGAACTCCTCGCTGTCGACCTGGTGGAAGTCGTTGCGCGCGTTCGGGCCCTTGATGATCATCACGAAGAAGTCGCGGCCCGAGTAGAGGTACTTGTTGCCGACCGGCGGCTTGAAGTGCCCGCTGTTCGCGGCGACCCAGTCGAGCAGGTTGAACGGCGCCATCACCGAGCCGTCCGTCATCAATCCGCTGGGCTCGCCCGGCGTGTCGGCGATCGACTGGAAGCGGGACACGATGCCGGGCTTCTGCGGAGCCGACGAGGCAGGGGTGCTCGGGGTCATGGCGCAAATCGTACTGCGGGCGCGCGATCGAATACACTCGTTTCCCGATGGACGCAGGCGAAAACAACTCCGATCGCATCCCGTTCACGCGCTCGCTGGCAGGGCGGCTGCTGTTTCTGGGAATTCTCCCTGCGTCGGCGTTGATGGCGGCCGTGCTCGCGTGGGGCGCGTGGGACAAGTTCCAGAACCTCGAGGTGATGGCCGAGGACGAGCTGCTGCGGCAGGCGCTCTACACCGCCGCGAAGATCGGCGAATCGAACTCTCGCGCGATGGACATCGCGCGCACCGTCGCCGCGCAGCAGGAGGGCGGACTGTTCGGCCAGCGCGCGCTCACGGTCGATGTCCTGAAGCACACGCTCGAGGCGAACCCGAATGTGACCGCGGTCTATGTCGCGTACGAGCCCGACGCCGATGGCAAGGACGCTGCGTCGGCCGCCGCGGATCCGAAGGAGTGGATGGAGCCGGGCGGCCGCTTCATTCCGTATCCGTTCCGCGACTGGACGAAGAACGACGCGATCGCGGTGAAGCGGCTCGTCGACTACGAATCAAGCCTCTTCTACGACGGCGTGCGCCGTGCGTTCGGCGAGGCCGGCAAGCCCGTGACGGTCGTCACCGAGCCGTATGTCTACGACGGCCAGCTCATCGTCGAGCAGTCGCATCCGATCGTGATCGACGGGAAGTTCCGCGGCATCGGCGCGACCGATCGCGCGCTTGCCTCGCTTGAGGCGGTCGTGCGCGAGCGCGCGAGCGCGTGCGGCGCAGAGGCGTTCCTCATCTCGTCGCGCGGCCGCTACATCGTGGCGACGACCGATCCGGCGCTCGCCACCGGCGCGCAGCCGGTCCCGGCGGGCGACCAGCTGCGGACGCGGGCCGTCGCGGAATCGGCGATTTCCCCGCTGCTTGCGCCGTTCATCCGCGACGCCGACGCGGACGGGGCCGTGATCGACTCCATCGACCCGAGCGACGGCGCGGAGCTGCTCGCGGCGGGCGTCCGCATCGAGAGCGGTGGCTGGACGCTCGTCTTCACGAAGCCGCGCGAGCTGGTCGTCGCGCCGATCCGCACCGCTCTCTGGCGCACGGGAACGCTGTTCTTCGGCGCGATGTTCCTCGCCGGCGCGCTCATCACCTGGACCTCCCTCCGCATGGGCCGCAGGCTGCGCGCCGCGGCCGTGGCGGCCGACCGCATCGCGGCGGGCGACCTTCGCTGCGAGATCCCGTCGTGCAGCTCGAACGACGAGACCGGCGTGCTGACCCGCAGCCTGCAGCGCATGCAGGCGAACCTCAACACGCTCCTCATGGGCATCAAGACGGCTGGCGTCACGCTCGACTCGAGCGCGCTCGAGCTCGGCGCGACGAGCCGCGAGCAGGCGCAGATGGCGCACCGCTTCGGCGAGTCGACCGCGCAGATCGCGTCGGCCACGCGGCAGATCGACGCGACGGGTCGCGAGCTCGCCGGAACGATGGGCGATGTCGAGCAGGCGGCCGAGCGAACCTCGGGGTTCGCCGACGGGACCCGCACGAACCTCGCGTCGGTCGACCGCACGATGCGCGAACTCGCCGACGCGACGCAGTCGATCTCGACGAAGCTCGCCGCGATCAGCGAGCGCGCCGCGGGCATCAACGGCGTGGTCACGACGATCGCGAAGGTCGCCGACCAGACGAACCTGCTGTCGGTGAACGCCGCGATCGAGGCCGAGAAAGCGGGCGAACAGGGCCGCGGCTTCCTCGTCGTCGCGCGCGAGATCCGTCGCCTCGCCGACCAGACCGCCGGCGCCACGCTCGACATCGAGTCGATGGTGCGCGAGATGCAGTCGGCCGTCGGCGCGGGCGTGATGGAGATGGACCGCTTCTCGGAGAAGGTCCGCCGCGGTGTCGACGAGGTCGTGGCGTCGAGCCGCCAGATGGCGTCGATCATCGAGGAAGTCGAGGCGAACAACGACCGCTTCCGCAGCGTGTCGACGGGCATGTCGAGCCAGTCGCAGGGCGCGGCGACGATCTCCGCGTCGATGACCGCGCTGGCGGATGCGGCGAAGCGCACCGTCGCAAGCGCCGAGGAGTTCGGGCGCACCGCCGAGGAACTGCAGCACGCGAGCCAGCGGCTGCGCGCGAGCGTGGCGGGCTTCTCGCTGCGCGACGCGCGATGAGGCGCCGCGATGCGCGATGAGACGCCGCGACGCGCGATGAGACGCCGCGCTGCGCGCGTTGAGACTTCGATTCACGCCGACGGCGGCTTGGCC
>CAIXEV010000594.1 GCA_903918555.1 uncultured bacterium
CGCGCGTTCACCCCGCGCTTGGCCAGCGGATCTGGATTCGGCGGTTCTGCGCGAGGCAGTCGCGGAGGTAGAGATTGATGAGGCTCTGATAGGGAACGCCCGCATCCTTGGCCATGGCCTTGAAGTACGCGACGACATCCTCGGACAGCCGCATCGTCACCGATCGCTTCAGCTTCGATGCGTATGGATTCCGTCGGGCCTTCATCTTTGAGAAGTCATATTGGGCTTTCATGGGCGAACCTCGCGGTAGTAGTCGGCTTCGGAAGCGGTGGCCTTTCGGGCGGAGATGATGCGGATGACTTCGCCGGCGCGTCTTTCGCAATGAATCACGATGAGCAGCCGCGCCGCGTCGCGCATGCCCAGCATGATGAAGCGCTCCTCGCCATGAGGGTGCGCATCATCGAAGAATTGAAGCGCGAACTCATCGTAGAAGACCGATTGCGCCTCCTCGAAGGAGACTCGGTGCTTTCTCAGGTTCAGGGAGGCCTTCGCTGGATCCCACTCGAACTGCATGCATACATCGTATGTATGGCAAGGGGCGAGTCAAGCGGCTGCCGAAAGATCCGTCAGACAGAACCTAGCTCCGCCTCCGCACCCACATCGCGACGACGGTCACATCCGCGGGCGATATGCCTGCGAGGCGGCTTGCCTGGCCGAGCGTGCGGGGGCGGAAGCGTGCGAGCGTCTCGATTGCCTCGCGACGCAGCCCGCGGATCGCGTGCGGGTCGAGCGATTCGGGGATCGACACCGAGTCGTACTCGCTTTGCCTGCGAATCTCGGCGTTTTGGCGCACGACATAGCCTTCGTAGCGGACATCGGTCACGACGCGCTCGAGCAGCGCGACGGGCACTTCGCCCACCGCGCGCGACACGCGTTCGGCAAGCCACGACACCTCGACATCTGGCCGCTTCGCGAGATCGAGGAGCCGCGCGCCGCCCTCGCGCATCTCGCCGAGCGCGCGCGTGACCGCGTTCTTCGCGCGCATGCGGTCTTCGAACGCCGCAAGCTGCGCGCCGCCGACGATGCCCCACGACGCGCCGAGCGCGGTGAGCCGCTCGTCGGCGTTGTCGGCGCGCAGGAGCAGGCGATGCTCGGCGCGCGAGGTGAACATGCGGTACGGCTCGCGCGGCGTGCGCGTCACGAGGTCGTCCATGAGCACACCGGTGTAGGCTTCGTGCCGCGCGAGTCGCACGAGGTCGAGCCCGCGCGCGCGTCGCGCCGCGTTCACGCCCGCGACGAGGCCCTGCGCGCCCGCCTCTTCGTAGCCGCTCGTTCCGTTGATCTGCCCGGCGAGGAAGAGCCCCGGCACGAGCTTCGTCTCGGTGGTCGCGTCGATCTGATGCGGCCACACCATGTCGTACTCGACCGCGTAGCCGAACTTCTGGATCTCGGCGTTCTCGAGCCCGCGCATGCCGCGCACGATTGGCAACTGCACATCGGCCGGGAGCGACGTCGACACGCCGTTCAGGTAGACCTCGTCGGTGAAGAGCGACTCGGGCTCGAGGAACACATGGTGCGAATCGCGGTCTGCGAAGCGCACGATCTTGTCCTCGATCGACGGGCAGTAGCGGGGGCCGCACTCGGCGTCGATCTGCCCGGAATACATGGGCGCGCGGTCGAGGTTCGCGCGGATGAGCGCGTGAATCTCGGCCGAAGTCTCGGTCTCGCGGCAATCGGTCTGCGCGAGATGCGGGAAGCGGCCCATCGGCATCGCGCCAGGCGAACGGTCGCTGAACGCGGTCGGCACCGCGTCGCCGAGCGCGGGCTTCAGTGCGTCCCAGTCGATCGACCCGCGCGCGACGCGCGGCGGCGTGCCCGTCTTCAGCCGGCCGAGGTCGAAGCCGAGCGCGCGCAGCGCTGCGCTGATCCCGCGCGCGCTGCCTTCGCCGATGCGGCCACCTTCGTTCTTCTCCTCGCCGGTATGCATCAGCGCGCGCATGAAGGTGCCCGTTGTCAGCACCAAAGCGCGCGCCGCCAGCGAGCGCGGAACCATCACGCGCGCCTCGAGCGCAACCGTGAACGGCGGCTGCGCGAGCGCGTCGCCGGGCGCGTTCGCCGCGATCGTCGCGCGATCGGCGCCGACGCGCTGCGATCCCGGCGCAAGCACCACGCCGCACGCGGCGCCCTGCGCGTCGCGCACGATCTCGTCGACCGTTCCCGCGATCACATCGATCTCTGCGATTTCCGCAAGCAACCGCTGGACTTCAGCGCGATACGCATACTTGTCGCACTGCGCGCGCGGCCCGCGCACCGCGGGGCCCTTCGAGCCGTTCAGCACCTTGAACTGGATGCCCGACGCGTCGGCCGCGAGGCCCATGAGCCCGCCGAGCGCGTCGATTTCGCGCACCATC
>CAIXEV010000595.1 GCA_903918555.1 uncultured bacterium
CCGATCTTGCTTCCTCGCCCCGCGAGGAAGCAGTGCTAGCAGAACCCCTCGACCGTCGACAGCGCGGCCCGACGGGCCGGTCCCGCCCCGAACCGGAAGCGAGCGCACACATCGGCGCAGAGGAACAAACTCCGCCCGCCCTCCACTATCCTCCCCCGAATGGCCGCGAAGAAGTCGAAGTCCGTCCGGAAGTCCGCACCCGCACGCCCCGCACCCGCACGCCCCGCGAAGGCGCGCGCTGCCAACGCCGCGCACCGCCGCACCGTCGTGCCCGCGCCGATCACGCCGGAGGACGCGCGCGCGCAGCTGCGTGAGCTAGCGATGAACCTCTGGTGGAGCTGGAACGAGGTCGCGCAGCGGCCGTTCGCCGCGCTCGACCCCGTGCTCTGGCACGCGACGAAGCGTTCGCCGCTCGCCGTGCTGACGCAGTCGAGCCCCGCCGCGCTCAGCGCCGCGTGCGAAGAGCCCGGCTTCCGCCTCGCGCTCGCCGACGCGCGCGCTGCGCTCGCCGCCGAACTGTCGCGCAGCACCTGGTGGGACGACACCCACGCGAAGGGCCGCCGCGAAGCGGTCTTCGCGTATTTCTGCTCGGAGTACGCGATCCACGAGAGCATCCAGCAGTACTCGGGCGGCCTCGGCGTGCTCGCCGGCGACCACCTCAAGAGCGCGAGCGACCTCGGCGTGCCGCTCGTCGCCGTCGGGCTCTACTACCGCCACGGCTACTACATCCAGCAGTTCGCGGAAGATGGCTCGACGAAGGTGCTCTACCCCGTCTACGACCGCGCGACCGTGCCCGTGCGCGAGACCGGCGTCACGATCAACTGCCCGGTCGGGCACTCGAATGTGCGCGCGCGCGTCCTGCTGATGGAAGTCGGCCGCACGCGCGTCTACCTCCTCGACGCGGATCTTGCGGAAAACACGCCCGAAGACCGCCAGCTCACCGAGGGCCTCTACAAGGGCGAGCCGCACCTGCGCATGCGCCAGCAGGTGCTCCTCGGCGTCGGCGGCATGCTCGCGCTGCGCACCCTCGGCATCACGCCGTCGAAGATCCATCTCAACGAGGGCCACGCTGCGTTTGCCGCGGTCGAGATGCTCGCAGAGTTCCGCGCGGGCGGCATGTCGCACGCAGAGGCCGTGAAGGCCGTGCGTGCGCGCACCGTCTTCACCACGCACACGCCCGTCGCCGCAGGCCACGACCGCTACGGCGTCGACATGGTGTGCGAGGGCCTCGCGCAGACGCTCGCGAAGGGCGGCATCTCGCGCGCCGAGCTCGAGTCGCTCTCGCGCGAGAAGCCCGACGACGCGAAGGAACCCGTCTGCATGACGGTCGTCTGCCTGCGCCTCGCGTCGAAGGTGAACGGCGTCGCGAAGCTCCACGGCGAGGTGAGCCGCGAGATGTGGAAGGGCGTGTACGGCGCCAAGAAGGCGAAGGAAGTGCCGATCACGCATGTGACGAACGGCATCCACACGCCGACCTGGCTCGATCCGCACGCCCGCGCGTTCTGGAAGCGCGAATGCGGCTTCGACGCCTGCGCGCCGACCGCGCGCAACAAGGGCTGGAAGCGCGCCGCGTCGGCCGACCCGGCCGCGTTCTGGCAGATGCGCTCGACGCTCCGCGGCGCCCTCGTGCGCTTTGCGCGCGAGCGCCTCACACGCTCGGCCGAGCGTCGCGGCGAAGGCCCGATCGCGCTCGACGAGTACGCCACGATCCTGAACCCCGCGGCGCTGACCATCGGTTTCGCGCGGCGATTCGCGACCTACAAGCGCGCGCCGCTTCTCTTCACCGACATCGAGCGCCTTGCGAAGATCGTCGGCGACGCCAAGCGGCCCGTCCAGTTCATCTTCGCCGGCACGGCGCACCCGCGCGACCACGGCGGGCAGGCCTACGCGCGCAAGGTGTTCGAGATGACGCGGCATCCGTTGCTGCGCGGCAAGGTCGTGCTGCTCGAGGAGTACGACATGTCGGTCGGACGCGCGCTCGTCTCGGGCTGCGATGTGTGGCTCAACAACCCGATCCGCCCGCACGAGGCGAGCGGCACGAGCGGCATGAAGTCGCCGCCGCACGGCGGCATCAACTGCTCGATCCTCGACGGCTGGTGGCCGGAAGGATTCGTCGCGCAGAAGGGCGCGAAGGGCCGCTACGGCTCAGGGGAAAACGGCTGGTCGATCGGCAGCGTCGACGACGGAACCTTCAACGAGGCCGACGCGCACGGCGCAGCGGCCAAGCGCGACCGTCGCGACGCGGAATCGCTCTACACCACCCTCGAGAAGAGCCTGGTGCCTGAGTTCTACGACCGCGGCCGCGACGGCCTGCCGAAGAAGTGGATCGCGCGCGCGCTCACGAGTGCGTCGACGATTCCCGACTTCTTCTCGACGCACCGCATGGTGGCGGAGTATGTGGAGAAGGCGTATACGGCCTGACCGCGGTCGCTGCGAAGAGCGATGCTTTGCGACTCCGGGTTTTTTCTCACGGAGACACGGAGGACACGGAGAAGAGAAGAGAAGCTACCGGCGATGATCGCGCGCGGTTCGGCAGCGATGAAAAACGGCGCCTGCGTGTGCGCCGTGTCTCTGTGAGAAAGATCAGCCCTGCGAGCGGCGCCGTGATGTTTGGCGCACCAAGCGCACTTTGCGGCCGCAGCCGCGACCGCTCAGTTCAACGCCTGCCACAGGATCGTCGTGCCCGCGGGCGGCTTGACCTTGCCCTCGACGATGTCGCTCGTCGTGACATCGGGTCCGTACAGCTCGCGGTTCACCTTGTCCGCGGTCATGA
>CAIXEV010000596.1 GCA_903918555.1 uncultured bacterium
GGGCGACGAAGTTCGCGTACGCCGCGCGCGCCGCGCGCGACTCGCCCGACTTCGCGAGCTGGTTCGCGACATCGAGCTGGATCGCGGACGGAAGCGTGGCCGTGGAGTTGATCGCGAGCAGGTCGCGGTAGATCTGCGCGGCGAGGATCAGGTCGCGTTCGCGGTGGGCCGCCGCGACCGTCAGCCGCAGCGTGCGCTCCTTCGGCGACATCTCGTCGACGCTGTCCGCGCGCACGCGCGCCGCGATCGGGCCATCCGCGGTGCCGAGCCCGGCCATCGCCGTCGCCGCGCGGAGGTCGCGTCGCCGCTTCCACTGCTTGATCATGAAGAAGAGATCGAAGTCGTTGCGCGCGAGGACGCCGGTGCCGAGCAGCGTCAGGCAGACGCAGAGTCCGAACACGAGCCCGGCAAGGTGCGCGATGGTGCCGACGCCCGTTCGCGTCGCGCCGAACGCGTCCGTCAGGGTGTTCACGAGATCGATGGCTGCGTAGAGGCCGAGGAGCCACGCCGCCGGCATCGAGATCCTGGAGGGGGGGAGGAGCCACAGGCCGTGCACATGGCCTCGGGGATGCAGTGCGAGGAACGCGCCCGCAACCACCGACACGGACCCGCTTGCGCCGATGACCGAGCCGCCGGTGATGGCGATCTGGAGAAGGCCCGCCAGAGCGCCTCCCGCAAGGTACAGCGCGAGGAACCCGATCCGGCCCAGGCGGCTCTCCACGACCCCGCCAAAGGCGAGGAGGAAGATCATGTTGCTCGCAATATGGCCGATCCCGCTCGGATCATGCAGGAACTGGTACGAAATCGGCTCCCACCAGTGGAAGCCGCGGGCGCTCAGCTTGAGGGCGTTGAACCACTCCGCGACGGCAAGATTCTCCCGCCGAAATCCCGTGAACACCACGATGTGGATGGCGATGTTCAGGGCGACGAGCCCGTACACGACGAGCGGGCGCCGCCTGGTCTCGAGGTTGGTGCCGAGTGGAATGAACACGGTGGCGAAGCGTATCGGAACATCCGCCCCCGCGGCGGCGAATCCGCATTTGAGACTTCTGCTCGACTTCGATCAAGGTGCCTCAACGAACCCGCGCTTGCGCTAGCATCGTCGCTCCTCGTGCGAGGCGGGCAGGTCCTGCCGAGCGCGTGGCTCCGAGCGAGTTTCTCCGCGGTTTCCGCGGGCGCGGCTCGTCTCGGGGTACCTGCGAGACGATTGAGAGGATGCGTGGCGCGCTGCGCCTCGAGTCCCCGGCGTGCAGACCGATGCACCTCAATCCAATCCGGTGAAGTCGCCCTGAAGTGCGGCGTCTGCCGCGAAGCCACTCCAACCGCCATGACCACGATGACCGCTCCACAGCCTCCTATCTTCGACAAGGGTCTTGCCAACACCGTCGCCGCCGAGACGCAGATGTCGTTCATCGACGGCGGCAAGGGCGTGCTCGAGTATGTCGGCATCGACATCGACTCGCTCGCGCGCAACTCGAACTTCGAGGAGACGGTGTACCTGCTGTGGAACACGCGTCTTCCGACGCGCGCGGAGCTCGACGGTCTCCGTCGCGCGCTGCAGGCCGAGTACGAGATCCCCGACGCGGTCTACGACATGATCCGTCAGATCCCGAAGGACGCCGTGCCGATGCACGCGCTGCGCACGCTCGTGTCGGCGCTCGCGCTGCACGACCCCGAGGCGACCTCGAGCGGCACCGATCCGAAGTCGATCGAGTCGGCCAAGCGCCAGGCGCTCCGCCTCGTCGCCAAGACCCCGACCCTTATCGCGAACTTCGACCGTCACCGCTCGGGCAAGCCCTTCGTGCGCCCGAACAAGGACTTCGACATCGCGACGAACTTCCTGTGGATGCTCAACGGCGAGAAGCCGACCGACGCCATGGCGAAGGGCCTCGATGTGTGCCTCATCCTGCACGCAGACCACGGCCTCAACGCGTCGACCTTCGCGGCGCGCGTCACCATCGCGACCCTCAGCGACATGTACAGCGCCATGACCACCGCGGTCGGCACCCTCAAGGGCCCGCTCCACGGCGGCGCCAACGAGGAAGTGATGTACATGCTCGACGAGATCGGCTCGATCGACGGCGTCGAGCCGTTCATCAAGGGCAAGCTCGAGCGCAAGGAGCTCATCATGGGCTTCGGTCACCGCGTCTACAAGGCGTACGACCCGCGCGCGACCTACCTCAAGACCGTCGCGAAGCAGATCGCGACCGACACGGGCAACCTCAAGCTCTTCGACATGAGCCAGAAGATCGAGGGCATCGTCCTCGCGGCGAA
>CAIXEV010000597.1 GCA_903918555.1 uncultured bacterium
CCACGGCCGAGGCTTCCGCCACGCCGTAGATCCCGTCGCTTAGGAACTTGTTCACTTCCTCGTCGGTGTTCATCACGATCACGAGGTCGCGCGACTGCACGCCCGCCTGCAGCCCGATCGTCGCGCCCGCCGCGTTGATCGCGACTGGCGCAGACCAAGTCATGCCCGAGCGCTTCACGAACACGCCTTCGCCGCCCGACCCGCCGATGATGAAGGCGCCCGTTCCTTCGCGCAGGACCGCGATGCCCTTCGCGTTCTCGAAGACGGCGGTCGGGATCGGGCGGTCGCCCGCCTGGAATCCGCGCACGATCGTGACGGCCTCGGCCGTGCGCGTGCCGACGGGCGTCGCGCACGCGGCAAGGGCGAGAATCGGAACGACGACGAGGATGCGGAGGAGGTTCATGGCGTTGCGTCCGAGCGGTTGTGGATTGGATGCGCGACTTACTTCTTCATCATGGAGTCGAGGCCGGGGATGCTCCCGATGCGCATGGCGATGATCTTGTTCATCATCTTCACGACCACGAACGCAGCAAGCACGATGATGCCGAACTCGATGAGGTTGTTGACGAACTTGCCCCACAGGATCGCCGCATCGGGCACATCCTTGCCGTCAACGACCTTGGTGGTGAGCACGAACTTGAGATCCGTGAAGTTGACGCCGCCGATAAACACGCCGAGCGGCGGCATGAGGAGGTCCGACACGATGCTGTTCACGATCTTGGTGAACGCGCTGCCGACGAGAATGCCGACCGCCATGTCGACTGCGTTGCCCTTGGCTGCGAATTCCTTGAGTTCGGAGATGAGTCCCATCGTGTGCTCCAGAGTGGTTGAGGGTTGCCTGACGACGGGGCAAGATAGCGAATCCCTGCGGAAAGCGGGCGTCAGAAGATCAGGCGGAGCCCAAGGAGCAGGCCAAGCCTGAGTTCGGGCGCGTTCACGCGCTCTTCCGACAGCGGCACCTGCAGCCCGAACTCGAGCGCGTAGCTGGGCGCCTCAAGCAGGAGCCCCGGCGAGAGCAGCACCTCGTGCTCGCCGCCCACGGTCCAGGTGGTGTTGAGTTCGAGCGTGGCGTACCAGGCGCCGACGCGTTCCTCGCCATATTCCTCGGGAAACATGCGGAACGCGTAGCCGAGGTCGAGGTTGGCGAAGTCGTCGGGCGTGTCGCTCGCGAAGATCGGGAGGAACAGGCCGTCGCCCGTCACGAAGGTGTAGCGGGCCGAGGCATCGAGGCCATGCCGCCCCACGATGGCGGTGACGACCGCGCCTGCGAACGGATCGACCGAATCGCCGCCGAAGCCGTTGGTGCCGGTCGGGAGCTCGGCGCCGGCGAAGACGGACGCGCGCACCGTGTCGATCGCGTTGAGGTCCTCGCGGAGCACGCGCAGCTCGAGGTTGAGCTCGAGGTCGCCGAGCCCGAACTCGCCGTCCGACGGCCGCGGCGGATCGAAGAACCCCTGGAAGAACGGCAGGTCCGCCGACACCGAGAGGTCGCGCGCGATCCCGTACTCGAGCCGAAGCGTCTGCTCGAGCAGCCACTGGCTGTCCTCGAAGAGATACGCCCGCGCCTGGACGCGCGGGATCGCGACGCCCGGGGAAGGCGCCGTGGCGGCGGGCATGTTGAGCATTTCCTGCGCGAACGCAGGGGTCGCGGCGACGACAAGGAGCGCGCAGCCAGCGAACCGCGGACTCATCGCGGAACCTCGCGAATCTCGGTCAGCGTGAACCCCGCGTCGCTGATCGCCGTGGCGACCGCGGCGCGCGAGGGCGCGGAACCGTCGCGGACGGTGATCGCGACGACGCCATTCTTCATGTCGACCTTCGGCTCGCCGACGCCGTCGATGCGCTTGAGCTGGAGGTCGACATTCGAGATGCACTTCGGGCAGCTCATGCCGCGGACGACGAGGTCGTAGCGGCCGGGCGCGAGCGTGCCGTCGCCGATGGCGGCGAGGCTTGCGTTGCGGTCGGACGGGGCGGTCTGGGTGCTCGCGCAGCCCGTCGGGAGCGCGACGAGCGTGAGCGCGACGGTGGCGAGGCCGCAGGCGCGGAGAGTCGATGCTTGCATGGTGGACCTTTCGGAACCGCGCATCGCGGCGCGGTGAACACAATAGATTGCTGTTGACAAATTGTGGGACGCGGGCGTCGCGCGTCAGGTGGTCCACCGCGACACAAGCGCCAGGCGAAGCCGGCACGAGGGCGGCGCAGCAAGCTCGCTCGATGCGCATGGGAGCGCGCCGAGGTCGATCGGTTCGGAGAGGGTGACGGCTGCGATGGATGCGACGGGAACGCCGACCAGCGGGGCGCGCTCGCCGCGCGAGCGCTCGGGCAGCGCAGGCGACTCGTCTTCGGGCGAGGTCGGGCCTTTGTCGGCCGCGCATTGGCAAGCGTCGCCGCACTGGCAGTGTCCGCCACAGCAAGTTGGCGCTGCCTCGGCGGCGGCATGCACCGCGCCAAAACGCAGAGTCGCTCCAAGGCGCGGAGTCGCGCCGAGCGCGCCCGCGATGGCCAGCAGGCATGCGATGGTGATGGAAACCGCGCGGTTCAGCATCGAGGTGACATCCTACGCGCGCCCGGCCAGAATCCGATCGAGATTCCGGTCGTCGAGGCTCCAGCCCGAACGAGGCTCGGGTTCCCACGATGCGATCGGGTCGCCCCCGACGAACGCCTGCGCGCCGAAGTCGTAGGAAACCTGCCGCTGGGCGCGCCCGGCCACGGTGCCGCTGAGGACGACCTCGTTGAGGACGGTCGAGCGCTCGAAGGCGCAGAGCGGGGCATCGGCCGCCGTAGGGTCGCCCGAACGCCAGCGCTGGATCGCGTCGAGCCACTCGCGGTGGTGGCCGGGCGAGGGAGGAATGCGCTCAGGCGGCGCCTTCGCGGTCGCCTCCGTGACTTCGGATGCAAGCGCTCCCGGCGTGATCAGCAGCTCGCCGTAGTTCGCCCACAGCCAGCCCTTCGTGCCTTGGAACACCATGTTGAAGCGGCCGTGGTAGTCGACCTTGTCCTTCGCGCCGAG
>CAIXEV010000598.1 GCA_903918555.1 uncultured bacterium
CCTCGGCGTTCGCGAACTCGCGCAGCCGCTTGCGCGCCGCATCGAGCATCGCGGGCTCGCGGTCGATCGCCACGAGCTTCTTCACGAAGGGCGCGAGCTCCGCGGCGATCTCGCCCGTGCCGCAACCAAGATCCGCAACGGTCCACGATCCGGGCACCAGCGCAAGCAACGCCTCCGAAGCGAAGCGCTCGCCGAACAGTCCGCGCCGCAGTCCGCTCCACTCGCCGCCGACGCGGCCGAAAAACCCCTTCGGATCTGGGTTGCGCGCCGCCAGCACCTCCGCAAGCCGCCGGTCGTCGTCGGCGAAGGTCGCGTCGTCGCCAAGCGCCCCGTGCAGCAGATCCCAGGCCGTGCGCGCCTCGTCGGAGAGCGACTCGCGCACGAGGCGATAGAAAGTCGCCGTTCCCTCGGTGCGCTTGACCACGAGCCCTGCCTCGAAGAGCGCCTTCAGCTGGCGACTCATCGTCGACTGCGGCAGCTGCAGCGCCGCGGCGATCTCGCCAACCGCGAGCTCCTCGCGGACAAGCACGCGCAGCATGCGCGCGCGCTGCTGGTCGGCCAGCGCGTGGAAGATCGGGATGACTGGTTTCGCTTCGCGCGGCACTCGGCTTCGTTGATTCACGCAGGCCTCACGGCCCGGGCGGAAGCCCCGTGGTCGCCTCGGCAGCGAGTCCGTACTCGGCGAGCTTCGCGTTCACGGCGGGCGACTTCGGGTCGATCGTGTAGGCCTGACGCACGCGCTGCGCGGCGGTCTTGGTATCGCCGAGACGCTCCGCGACCTCGACCGCCTTCAGGTACGGCGCGATGTCCTTGCCGTCCGACAGCAGGATCGCGCCGCGGACCGCGGTGTTCGCGGTGTCGGGGTCGTCCATGCGCAGCGCGTAGTCGGCGAGCAGCATGAAGCTCGGGATCGAGCGCTGCAGATTGCCGCGGTCCTGCAGCAGCTGCACCAGCTTCTGCTTCTCGCCGAGCTGGAAGTAGACCTCCGCAAGACCCGCGGCCGCCTCTTCGCTGGTCGGGTTCGCGGCGTGCGCGGTCTCGCAGTGCGTGCGCGCGTCGCGAAGGTTGCCAAGCCGCGCCAGGCTCACGCCGTAGCGGTACTCGACCTCCCAGTCGCCTGGCGCCTTCTCGAGGATCTCGAGGTACGCAGGCGCGGCCTTGTCGTACTGCCCGTGCTTGAAGGCGTGGTCGGCCTCGGCCTTCGCAGCCACCATCGGGCGGCCCGTCGAGCAGGCGGCGAGTGCAAGAACGGAGACGGCGGCGACGAAGCCAAGGCCGGACTGGACGCGGAACGGCATGCTGTTCATGGGGCGCAATCATACGATCTCGGCGGCGCGCGGAAGGCGCGCAGCCACGCGAAAAATCAGCGAGACTCCGCAGCGTGACGCCCGAACCGCAACCCCCCGCCCGACCCGCGTTTCCGCGCGAGTTTCCGCTGGCGAACGGGACGGGCGCGGTCGCGATCGCCGCGTCCCGCCACCTCGACGCCCCCACCGTCGGCAGCCACATCGATCTCTTCCTCGGGCCCGAAGACGCCGCAGCGCGCGACCCAGACGCCCGAGCCGCACGCGCCTATCGCCTTCCGCTTGCTGCGTTTGCGGCGAACTCGCCGCGTGCCGGAGTCTACGATGCGGTGGAACTCGAGCTCCACCGTGCGGAATACCTCGCGCTCGGCACCGCGCGCCAGCTCTCAGACGGCCGCGGCCGCGTCGAGCCGCTGATGCAGGCCATCGGCCGCGCCACCGTGCGCGACGGCGGCTTCGAGGTGCGGTGGAACGACTGGACCGCGCGCGGCACGCGCATCGATGTCAGCCGATGGCGGATCGAGCTCTCCCCGACCGAACCCTCGTGACCGGCATGACCGAAACGACCTCACCGATGCTCCAACCGCTCCTCGACTCGATCCCGGTCGGGCTCGCGCTCGGCTACGGCCTGTTCGCACTGCTCTGCGTGTTCCTCGTGATCGTGGGCCTTCCCGGCACCTGGATCATGATCGGCGGGGCGATCCTCATCGACTGCCTCGACTGGCTGTGGCTGCCGCCAGGTTCGCCATTCACATTCCATCCGCTGACCATCGTCGCCGCGATCCTCGTCGCACTTGTCGGCGAGATCCTCGAGTTCCTGCTCGCCGCGGCGGGCGCGAAGAAGTTCGGCGCATCGAAGCGCGGCATGTTCGGCGCCGTCATCGGCGGCGTGATCGGCGCCCTCGTCGGAACCGCATTCCTTCCGATCGTCGGCACGCTCGTCGGCGCCGTCCTCGGCACGGCGGCGGGCGCGATCGCGGGCGAAACCTACGGCGGCGAGAAATCGGTGCGCGAAGCCGCGCGGCCGGCCGTCGGCGCCGTCATCGGCCGCGTGCTCGGCACGCTCGCCAAGCTTCCGATCGCGGTGATCGTGTGGCTGATCCTCGCGATCGCCGCGTTCCGCGGCTAGATTGCGCGCGACGGCGCCATGCACGATCAGATCCGGTCC
>CAIXEV010000599.1 GCA_903918555.1 uncultured bacterium
CTCAGGTCCACGAACGGGCGGGAGCGGCACGCGCGACCGCAACTTCTCCTTCACGCTCGAGCTCGAGACCCAGTTCACCTACAGGACGGGCGCATCGCAGGCCTTCACTTTCCGCGGCGACGACGATGTGTGGGTGTTCATCAACGGCGGGCTTGTGATCGACATCGGCGGCATCCATGGCCCGCAGCCACAGGTGGTCCATCTCGACCGCCTCGGACTCGTCGATGGCCAGACCTATCCGCTCAAGCTCTTCTTGGCCGAACGCCGCCCGACAGGCTGCAACTTCCGCATGGCGTCGAACTTCCCGCTCGCAAGCCCGCTGCCTGCCGCGGCGCCGAGTGATCCGCTCGCCTCGCTCGAGGCCATCGTCGCGCGCAACAACGCCGTGCTCGCCGACCTGCTCGCAGGCCGCTACGCGACGCCCAACGAGATCCGCGCCATCGGCCGCGGCGAGCGCGTGATGCTGCGTGCAGGCCAGCCCGAGAACCCCTGAGTTCTCACGCCTGCCCGCACAGGCGTTCCAAGGCACCCGATCCTCATCACCCGACACAGGCTGTCCTCGGACGCGCGGCCGTGCTTCCAATCGGGACACCGCGCTCCTCTCGCGGCGCACGAACTCCGATGAACGGGGTACGGAACGGCCTCTCGCCGCGCCGCGCATCTGCAAACGCGGGTTCGCGCGCATCGGCTGACCGTGCCCGTGAAGGAACCGACCGTGACCACAAGCGCCCGCACCAAGCCTTCCCTCATCCGCCGCGGACTCACCTTCGTCGAGGTCATGATCGCAGCGTCGATCCTCGCGATCGCCGCGATGGCGTCGCTCGAGCTTCTCGCGGCATCCGACGCGACCAGCCTCACGGCACGCCGCCAGGCGCTCGCGGCCATCGAGGGCGAGCGCGCGCTCAGCACCGTCGCCGACATCGTTCGCAAGGGCGGGTCGATCCCGAGCGCGAGTGCGATGTCCGAATCACTCGTCGGCGAGGCGCTCGGCGGCTGCACCGTCCGCATGACGGGCACGCCCGCCGTCGTCTCATTCACGATTCCAAGCGCGACTCCAGACGGGCCGCCTCGAGTCGTTGACCTTTCGGTCGTCAACCTCGTCGTCGAGATCCTCGATCCGGCCGGCGAGACCCTGGTCGAGTTCGAGCGCGCCGTCCCTGCTCATTCGGGAGGAAGCTGAGAGCGATGCGCCAACGGCGCCTCCATTTCAGTTCGTCCCGCCTTCGGGCGGGCTTCACCCTCATCGAGGTCATGTTCGCGACCTTGCTGATGAGCGTGGTCGGCATGGCGATCGTCGGGTTCATGTCGGCGTTCGCATCGGGCATCCAGACACGAACGACCAACAGCGATCCGCCGCTCGAGGCGTCGCTGGCGACCCGCCGGCTCGCCTCGGTCGCGCCAGGCTTCTGCTTTGTCCTCCAGGTCAACGGCGCGCGCGCGGCGATCTGGCTGTCCGACTCCGTGCCGAGCCGCATGGTCGACCTCAGCGAGGTCGGCCTCGTGCGGTTCGACGAGACCAACGGGATGCTTGTGCTCGAGACCATGGATCCGATGGAAATGGCCGTCAATCCGCTTCTCGAGCGGGAACTGGCGTACAGCGCGAGCACCGACTTCATCGGCGCCATCGAGGACCAGCGCGACGCCGGCCGAACCGTGCGCAGCATCCTCGCCGAAGGTCTCGACGCCGCCCAGTTCTCGACGCAGGGCGTGCCTTCCGGCCACGCCGCGATCACCATCACGCTCGAGTCGGGATCCGCGCGCATCGCGCTGAGCCCCGCGTTCCTCGAGGAGCCCGTCCATTGAAGCTCGCCACGCTCCAGCTCCATCGCGTGCGCCATCAGCTGCAGCGTGCCTTCACGCTCGTCGAGCTGATGGTGGTGGTGGCGCTGCTTGCGATCCTGGCGACGCTCGTCGCGCCGGGTCTTGTGAATGCCTCGGCGCCGCTGCCGCAGACGATCATCTCGACCATCGAGATCGACATGCGCCGGGCCTGCATCGAGGCCATCGGACGCCTCGAGCCCGTCTCGGTCGTGTTGAGCGGCGACCGCACCAGCTGGTGGATCGCCACGGTCGCGAGGCCGGACGAGCCGATCCCCGGAACGACGAGGATTCTCGGAAATGGCTCGCTTCAGCCGTTCAAGGACTACACGCTTGCCGTCACGGTGAATGGCGAGGATCCATCGCTCGGCGATGCACGGATCGTCACCTTCAACACGGTCGGCGCCCGCGACAGCGGCGTCGTGACGCTGCGCCTGATCAACTCGCCGCTGAAGAGCCTGACTTCCACGGACGCCGACACGGGGCCCCAATGGAGACTCGAATCGGAGCGAACCCGGTTCGACAACGGCAAATGAAGGATGGCGGCCATTCAATTGAGAGGCGAGGCTTCAGAGGCGAGGCTTCAGAGGCAAGGCGTGAGAGGCAAGGCTTGAGAGGCAAGGCTTGAGAGGCAAGGCGTGAGGACTGAGGATTCGTCGCGACTGCCCGCGCACCGCGCGCGCAGCGCGACCTGAAGGATCGGAACACGAAGGAAACCTCCATGAACACCGCTCGATCGCATCGCTCTGCTCCGCCCGCACCAGCAGCGCAGCCCGGACATCGTCGCCCGCGCGCGCGCGGCGTGGCCGTGATCCTCGCGCTCGTCGCCGTCGGCGCGGCGGTCGTGCTGTCGCTCGCGCTCGCGTCGACCCGCGACCAAGGCGCCCTGACGAGCGACAGCGTCGTGCGCGTCGCCGCGGCGCGTTCAGCGTCGGCCGGCTCGCTCGACATCGCGTGCGCGCTGGTCGAACAGCATGGCCTGTCGGGCTTCGACGGCGTCAGCGCCGCGAGCCCGGTGCTCTTCGCGCCCGTCTCGATCGGCAGCCGCGTCTACTCGGCCGAAGTCCGCGATCTCGCGACGAATGATCCGATCGGCAGCGACACGGTCGCGGTCCGCATCCTCGCGAAGGCGCTGTCGGACGGCATCACCCAGACCTCGACCGCCGTCGGTCGTCTGGTGCAGCACGACACCGTGGTCCGCGCCGATGTCGACCTCTCCGAGTTCGGGCTCCTGTCGACGAGCAGCAATCCGTCGTCGATCCGCTTCACCGAGGGTTCGACGCTCGGCGTGTGGGCGGCCGCGCCGCTGGCGCAGCTGCGCGAGCCCGTGATGATCGGCTCGAGAGTGCTCAACGACGATGCGGTCGAGATCGGTTCCCAGGCGCGGCTCCGCGGCTACACCGTGCTGACGCGGGGCGAGTTCCCGGAGACCGACGAGGAAGTCGACACAGCGCTCGCGAGCAAGACCTTTCCCCTGCCGCACGAGGTCCATGTCCCCGAGACGCCGCGCCCTGGCCGGTCGGCCTTCTCCTACGAGTACGACCTCGACAGCGCGGTTCCCAGCGACCTGCTGCTCTACCTGAACCCTCCCGCGCTACCCGATCCGCTGCTTCCGTCGGCGTTCTCCAGCGCGCTTGGAAACATGAACCTCAATGGCGACCTCGACCTGACCGGGGCGGGTTCGATTCCCGGAACGAGCGGGACGAACGAACTCATCATCGGGGGCTCGAGCGACCCGAGCCTCGCGACCTGGCGCCAGATCGACATCTCCGGCAACCTGAGCATGGGCAACGGAGACCGCCTCGAGATTCAGACGCCGACCCTGCTGATCGTGCGTGGCGACCTGATCATGAGCGGCGGCGAGATCTCGGTGGCGGAGAACACGCCGTTCACGCTCATCGTCTTCGGAAGCGTCGAGATCGTGAACTCCGACATCCTGCTCGCGCCAAGCTTCACGGAGACCACGGATCCAACCACCTACTACGGTGGCGGCGTATCGAAGATCATGATCTACGCCACGATGGACGGCCGCGAGAGCCTGTCGTCCAACACGCCGAGCGGCCGCTCCTTCGATGTCAGGAACTCCGACATCCACGCCCAGATCTACGCGCCAAGCCGCCTGCTTCGGTTCGACAGCTCCAGCGACCTGTTCGGCCGCGCGCTCGGCATGGAGATCGAGTTCTCATCCGACTCGAACTTCTACTACGACCCCGCGCTGAACGAAGGCCGCGGATGGTCGAATCCGACGAGCGGCCTGTGGGCGGACGCCGAGAACCCGCGATCCGATGTCATGAAGATCGCCGAGCTGAACGACGCCTCGGTCTCGCTCGGCACGGCCGACGACGGCACCCAGTCGGCGCTGAGCCCCTCCGACTCCGCGGTCGCGATCGACCCGCCCGGCGGCAGCATCGTTGTTCCGGCGCACACGGCGTTCGTCGGCGGAACTCCGCGCAACTACGACGAGATCATCGAGTCGATCCTCAGCAATGTGACCGACCCCGACGAGGTCAAGGGCGGCTCGGCACCGAACCGCATCACGCTCGGCGCCATCGTGCGCGACTTCAACGAGCAGCGCAGCCCGAACGGACACGCCGACTTCGAGAAGATGCTCAAGATCACGCGGCTCTACCAGCGGATCGTCCAAACGACGCTCGATCAGCGCGGAAAGCCCGTCTTCAGCGGAAATCCGATGATCAAGTCCACCGCGGTCAAGGAGGGATCCGACGAGATCTGCTGGGCCCTCGCGGTGTCGGGCGATACCGTCGAGTACATCGGCGACGAGTCCGACGAGAACGATTTCGAGCCCGGCGACGGAGATTCAGGCGACCCCACGGGCAAGCCGGTGAAGAATGGAACCACCTTCTCGGAGTGGTTCGAAGACAAGCCCGGCGTCAACATGTCGATGCCGGCCGCGGTCGAGTTCGCCAGGAACGGATCGTTCCGCGAGTTCACGGTCACCGAACAGAACAACCCCGTGAAGGGCTCGCTGTACGGCGATCTGCCGTCGCTCGCTGAAGCGGCCGAGGAGGCGCAGAAGAAGGAGCGGCAGAACGCGATCGAGAACGGAAACTTCACGATGGAGTTCGCCCTCGGTTTCAAGCGCGACACCTCGCAAAGCGGCGGAAGCCAGACCTTCGTGGTGCACACCACGGGCGACGCGTGGGTCTACATCAACGGCACGCTCGCGCTCGAGATTGTCTCGAAGGAGGGCAATCCGATGCAGGCCCAGAAGGTGCCGATGGACCGCCTCGCGATAGAGAACAACGCCCACGGCGAGATCCGCATCTTCTACGCGAACCGCACCAAGGGTCCGCCGCACCTCGAGTTCCGCGGGAACTTCCCGATGTGGCAGGATGTCGAATGGCTGAAGTCGGCGAAGTTCACCGAGCCCGATGCGGCGAAGAGCTCGATCGAGCGGGTCGCGCACCGCGCCGAAGCGGCGAAGGAGTCCGGCAACCTCGCGGAGGCGCCGACGATCTACGCCGAGCGAAGCGGAAACTGGTCGCGCCGCATCGAGCCCGCGGCGGAAGTGGCTTCGGCGAGTCCAAACCCGTGAGGCCGGCTGGCCGCGGCGAGGACGGGCTCAGCGCAGCCCGTACTCCTTCAGCTTGCGGTAGAGCGTTCGCTCGCCGATCCCGAGCATCTGCGCGGTGAGCTCGCGGTTGCCCGCGGTCATCGCCAGGGTCTGACGGATCGCTTCCTTCTCGAGCTTGTCGAGGCCGACGCCCGCGAGGCCCGTGCGCGTCTGCGCAGGCGCGTCGCCCGCGTCGTCGCCCGAGCGGATCTCCTCGGGGATGTCGCGGAGGTCGATCGTGTCGCCCTGCGCCATCACCACGAGGCGGTGGATGAGCTGGAAGACCTCGCGCACATTGCCGGGCCAGTCGTAGGCGACGAGGCGCATCATCGCCGGCTGCGTCACGGCGGGGCGCGCGCGGCCGAGCTCGGCGGAGTACTTGCCGACCGCGTGGTTCACGAGCAGCGGCACATCCTCGCGGCGGTCGCGCAGCGGCGGGATGTGGATCTCGGCGCCCTTCAGGCGGAAGAAGAGATCCTCGCGGAACTGGCCGTCGGCCGCCATCTTCTTGAGGTCGCGGTTCGTGGCGCTCACGAGGCGCACATCGATCTTGCGCGACTCGTTCGAACCGAGCCGCACGATGTCGCCGGTCTCGAGCACGCGAAGGAGCTTCGGCTGCATCGTGAGCGGCATGTCGCCGATCTCGTCGAGGAAGAGCGTGCCCTTGTCGGCGTACTCGAAGACGCCCTCGCGGTCCTTGTCGGCGCCGGTGAACGCGCCGCGCACATGGCCGAAGAGCTGGTCCTCGAGCAGGCTCTCCGCCTGCCCCGCCGCGTTGAAGGTCACATAGCGCCGCGGCGCGCGCTTCGAGAGCTTGTGGATCGCGCTCGCGACGAGCTCCTTGCCCGTGCCCGACTCGCCCGTCACGAGCACCGCGAGGTTGCTCGGGGCGAGCTGCCTCACCATCGTGATCACCTGCCGCATCGCGGGGCTCTCGCCGATGATCCCCTCGAAGCCGAAGGCGGAGTCGACCTGTCCCTTGAGCGATTCGTTCTGGCTGCGCAGCGACACCGTCTCGGCCGCGCGGTGGACGATGTTGCGCAGCACCACGAGGTCGACCGGCTTCTCGATGAAGTCGTAGGCGCCCCCCTGCAGCGCGCGCTTCGCGGTCGGAATGTCGCCGTGCGCGGTCACCATGATGGTCTCCGCGTGCGGCTGCTCGGCGCGCGCGAGCGCCAGCACATCGAGGCCCGCCGTCTCGGTCTCCATCACGAGGTCGGTCACGATGACATCGAAGTGACCATGCTTGATCTCGTCGCGCGCGGCCTCGAGCGAGTGCACGGTGGTGCACACATGCCCGGGCTTGCGCAGCGCCTCGGCCATCGCCTCGGCGTGGTCGCGCTCGTCGTCGACGATCAGAACCTGTGCCCGCACGTTTCCATCGCTCATCGCTCGCTCGCTTTCAGGGCTTGTCCTTCGTGACGCTCGTGTCGAACGCGCTGCGCGTGCCTCGCGCCGCGATCGGCGGCGCCTCGACATCGACGGGCCGCACGACGCCGAAGCCGCTCTGCGCAGAGACGAAGGTGATGCCGCCGCCCACGCGGTTCGGATAGAGCGCCACCATCGGCCCGACGAGGCGGACGCGGTCCTCGAAGACGATCTGCTGCGTGATCGCGTCGTAGCCGATCACATCGATGCCTCGCTCATGCCCGATCCAGACCTTCCCGTCGGCGGCGCAGAGGCCGGAGACCATCGCTCCGTTGGCGAGGGTGTGGACCTGCGACTTGTCGCCCATGCGGAAGGTCACCGCATCGCGGGACTCCTCCACCCGCGCAGAACCCCACGCGGTCTCGACCATGGATTCGGCGCGGTCGGGCGAGGTGATCGGCGCCTCGCTCAGCTCGGCCTCCTCGCCGATGAGATAGAGCCAGGTGCCCTCGCGGCTCGCCGCGAGCACGCGGCGACGGTCGGTCACCGACACCTCGAGGCGGCCGGGCAGGCGGCGCGACCAGTAGAAGGTGTCGCCGAGCTTGTCGCCTTCGGGCAGGTAGCGATAGAGCGCGCGTCCGAAGCTTCCGGCGACGGCGAAGCGGTTGCGCTGCACCTTCGCGATGTCGCGCGCACCCTTCACGGGAACGGAGAGCAGCGCGCCGAGGACGAACTCGCGCCGCGGCGTCGCGCTCGAAGCAGAGGCTTCACCGGCGGAATCCGTGACTTCCGGCTGCGTCTCCTCCATCTTCCAGGTCGCGACCTCGAAGTCGTTGACCGCGAAGAAGCGGTCGTCGAAGAAGCGGATCGAGTGCACCTGCCCGCGCAGC
>CAIXEV010000600.1 GCA_903918555.1 uncultured bacterium
GTCGTGGATGTCGTGGTCGCTCGCGCCCGCCGCGCGCGCGCGGTCGATGTGCTCCAGCGTGACGCCCAGCACGCAGTTCTTGAGAGCGTCCGAGATCGCAAGCCGCGCCTGCATCTTGGGCGAGAATCCGCTGGCGTCCTCGGAGGCGAGCAGCCGGTCGAGCGCCGCGCTTCGCTCGGGCCCGTACCACGCGCGTGCGGCGGCCGCGTGCGACTTCATGCAGAAGTTGCAGCCGTTGAGAGACGAAGTCCACGCTGCGATCGCCTCGCGGTCGCCTTGGTCGAGGCTCGCGGGCTGGCGGAGGATCGTCTCGGCGAGCCCAAGCAGGTGCTTCGCGGACTCAGGTCGAAAGCTGAGCGGTCCGCGGATGCCCGGCGCGTCGGTCGGCAGCGTGATGTAGGCCATGGGGCGATGGTAATCCGCGGGTCGCGGCGGCCGAAACCCGAAGTGGCCGAGACACGGGGCCTTTGACGCAACGGCCGAGGCGTTCGCGGGAAGGGTCTTGGCCAGAATCCTGACGAACTCGCCGGTTCGGCTCCGTTGAAGGGGGAGGGGCGGTGGGGGTCGTCGCATCGGATGCCGCCCACGCTTCCCCCTCCGTCCCACCCTCCGTCCCCCCCTCGCCTCCCCCTCGCCCCGCCCTCGCACCCCCGATCGAGCGTCTCATGCATCCAACCGCATCCCGCACGCTCCTCTTCCTCGCTGTTCTCGCCGCGATTGTCGCCGCGGACTTCTCGTGGGGCGGCGTTGGCGCGCCTCCCGCGGGGGCGTCGGCCGCGGAGGCTCCGCCGGCGCAGCCGAGCGCGCTTCGCTTCGACCCGCCGACGCTCGACCTCGGCGAGATGTTCGCCGGACAACCGAAGACAGCGACCCTCACCGTCACCAACGCGAGCGACGCCCCCGTGACGATTCTCTCGATGAAGGGCGGCTGCGGCTGCACGACCCTGAGCGCGTATCCGACGGGCGCGCTCGCCGCGGGTGCTTCGTTCAGCGTCGAGGTGACGGTCGATCCGGGCATGCGCACGGGCATCAGCCTGCGCAAGCCGGTGCATGTCAAGCTCTCCGATGGCCGCGTCGAGTCGATGCATGTCGCCGGGAGCGTCAAGACCGTGATCGCGGTCACGCCTGAGGAGGTCGAGGCCGTCGGGTCGGTCGCGGGGGCGACTGCAAGCGTCGCGCTCGCGAGCGTGGACGGCGCGCCGTTCCTGGTGACGGCGACCGCGCCCGACGGAGTCATCACGGTGCTCCGCGCGGGCGCGCCTTCGAATCGCTTCGAACTCGAACTCGATCTCGAGGCGTGGGTGCAGGCGGGGCGCCCTTCGACGGTGCTGATCTCGACCGATCGCGCCGATGCGCGCCAGCTCGCGCTTCCCGTCAAGTTCGCCGACGCGGTCGCGATGTTCAGGCTGCCCGCCGCGGGGGCCGACGGGCGGCATGCCGCGCCGCTGCAAGACTCGCTCGTTCGTGCGATCGACGCCGCGATTCCCGAGTCGATGCGGTCGACGCAGTTCCGCATGCGGCTTCACCGCGAGACCGGCATGCTCTTCGTGCACGGCACCGCCGCCGATCTTGATGCGGCGAGGGCCGCCGTCCGGGCGCTTCCGCCATCGAGCGGCGTGCGCGAGTCGGTTCCCGTGCCGAAGGGTTGAGCGAATCAAGGCCTCCGAGCCAGGAAACCAGTCATCGCACGCGTCGACACCATGATCTATCCGACGGGCATCTCTGAGAGCCAAGGCGCGCCCGATGCCGGCCGCGTCGATGCGGATGGCGTCGACGATGCGCGGGTCCTCCAGTGGACGCAGGCGATGGCGCGTGGCGAGCGTGCGGCCTACGAGTCGCTCTTTCGCGCGCGGTGCGTGTTCGTCGAGCGCGAGGCGGGTCGTCGGCTCGGCTCGCGCCGCGACCTTGCCGACGATGTCGCGCAGGAAACCTGGCTGCGCGTCGCGCGGCGGCCACTCGAGTTCCCGAGCGTGCCGAGCCTCGATGCGTGGCTGCGGCAGGTGGTGCGGAGCGCTGCGATCGACATGATGCGCAGCGAGCTGTCGCGGCGCCTGCGCGAGAGCGCCGTGGCGCGCGGACGCGAGGAAGCGGTCCGTTTTCTCGATGATTTCGAGCTTCTCGAGGCCCTGAAGCGCGAGGTCGACGCGATCGACGGCCTCACGAGCGAGGAACGCGCGCTGTTCGAACTCAAGGTGCGCAACGACGCGACCACGGCGCGGCTCGCGGGTTGGATCGGGATCGGTCCGGCCGCCGTCGACAGCAAGTTGCGCCGCGCCGCCGAGCGCGCGCGCGCGGGGAAGTCGGATGCACGAGGATAGAACCATGAACACGCTCAACGAACGACAGCAGGCAACGCTCGCGCGCGGACTCTCCGCGTTCGACGAATCCACGCGCCGAAGGCGCTCGCGGCGCCGCGCGCTTCGAGGCACGCTCGCGTTGCTTGTCGTCGGAGGATCGGGCTTCATGCTCCATCGGCTGACCACGGCGGCGCCGTCGGGGCTCCCCGCGTATGTCGAGATCATCCGCGACGACCAGCAGCTCGCCGCGGAGCTCGAGCTCGCCGATGCATGCGAGCGCGTGAGCCGCACCGACGGTCGCCTCGTGGTCGTCGAGTGCATGATTCCAGAGTCGCGCGAGACGACGCCCGCGGCACGCGATGCGAGTCCGGTCGGCGGATGAAGTGAAGCGCATCGCCGCGGCGGTGCCGAATTCCGCGCGGCGGTGCCGAATTCCGCGCGGCGGTGCCGAATTCCGCGCGGCGGTGACGAGTTCCGCGCGGCGGCACCGTTCTTGCTGTGGGCGCCATGTCGGCGCCCACGCGCGGCAGGATTCGCCGCCCGTGAACAATCGCTGCTCGAACTTCTGAAGGAACCATCATGCCTGCAACTCTGTTCGCCGTCGCTTCGCTCGCGCTCGTCTCCGTTGGCTCGGTCAATCCCGCGATGCTCGCGCCCGTTTCGTCGTTCGTCTCTGCCGCCATCGACACCGCGCCGCGCTGCACCCCCGAGATTCTCGAGCTCGGCGAGCTTTCGGTCGAGACGCCGAAGACCGTCAAGCTCACCGTCACCAACAACGGCACCTCGGCGATCACCCTCGAGTCGATGAAGGCCGGCTGTGGCTGCACCAAGATCAGCGACGCCCCGAAGACCCCGATCGCGCCGGGCGCGTCGTTCACGGTCGATGTGACCGTCGATCCGGGCAAGAAGGGCGGGGTCGACCTCTCGAAGACGATGACCGTCGTGTTCGTCGGCGGCCAGACCGAGACCGTGGCCATCAAGGGTCGCGTGAAGGCTGCTGCCGCCGAGTGATCTCGGGTCGCGCCGCGAGGTCGCCGCACATCTTCCGCCCCCGCGAGCGAACCACTCGCGGGGGCGATTTGCGTTTTTCCCGTACATTTCGTGCATGCCGTACACCATCACGCTCGACCCCGCGCGCCAGGATCTCGACGCGATCCATCGGACGCTCGCAGGAACCTACTGGTCGACCGACATCCGCCGCGAGGTCGTCGCGGAGGCCTTCCGCAACAGCATCGTCGTGCTCGCGCTCGACGACGCATCGGGCGAAACCGTCGGATTTGCGCGCGTGGTGACCGACCGCGCGACCTTCGCGTGGCTCTGCGATGTGTTCGTCGTCGAGTCGCATCGCGGCCACGGGCTGTCGCGGCGGATGCTCGAGGAACTCGAGCGCCACCCGTCGCTTCAGACGCTGCGCCGCTGGTGCCTCGCCACGCGCGACGCGCACGGGCTCTACGAGAAGTTCGGCTACCGCGCCGTGCCGGCCGACCGCTGGATGGAGAAGCAGGGGGCGAAGGAGCGCTGGCAGGGTGCCGCGTCGATTCAGGGCTGATCAGGGCTGAGGCAACGAGGGCGACATGATGGCACGCAAACCGTTGAAGCAGAAGTCAAAGGACACCCCGCCCGCGAAGCCGCGCCTCCTGACGGGCGGAAACCCGCAGATCGCGAAGGCCGACGGCGACGCGCCCGTGCAGGCGTACATCGCTGCGATGCCCGGCTGGAAGAGCGCCGCGGGGCGCGCGCTCGACGAGATCATCACCCGCGCCGTGCCCGGCGTGCGCAAGGCCGTCAGGTGGAACTCGCCGTTCTACGGCATCGAGGGCGGCGGCTGGTTCACGGGCGTCCACTGCTGCACGAAGTACATCAAGATCGCGTTCTTCGACGGAGCGCAGCTCACGCCCCAGCCGCCGGTCGGCTCCGAACGCGCGGCGACGCGCTACCTCCACATCTTCGAAGGCGATCTCGTCGACGGCGAGCTGCGCGACGGCGCGCAGATCGCGCGCTGGATGAAGCAGGCGAGCAAGCTGCCTGGATGGGGAAACGCCTCCTAGCGTTCGCGCCGCCGGTCAGCGCGGCGTCACCGCAGGCTCGAGCAGCGTGACGCGCGGGGCCGCGCCGCGCGTGTCGAGACGAGTGCGCACGCCCTGCGCGATCGTCAGCATCGGCACGGTGTGGCAGCAGTCGAAGTCGGTCGCGATCGGGAAGGTCGGCGCACCGCCGAGCTCGCCCTCGATCGCCTCGAGCAGAAGCTCCTCGACCGAGAGCGGGCAGCCTTGGTCGGACCAGAACTCGACGCGTCCCCAGACGAGGCCGGCGATCCGCTTGAACACGCCGAGCGCGGCGAGATGGCGGAACGCGCGCTCGGCGTCCGTCGGCGAACTCGACATGTCCTCGATGAAGAGGATCGCGCCGTCGACATCGGGAAACTCGGCCGTGCCCGTGTTGGTCCGCAGCGTGTTGAGGTTGCAGACGAGCGCAGGACCCTCGGCCACGCCGCCGGCCACCGTGCGCCAGCCCGCCATCGGCTCCCACTTGCGCTCCTCGGTGCGCCACGCGTCGGTGCGCGCGTCGCGCATGTGACGGCTCCAGCGCGAGGGCGCCACGAGCTCGCGGGCGCCCGAGAGGTGCCGCATGGTCGCGTCGAGGAACGACTCCGCCGTTTCTGGCAGCACCGCCGGCCACTCGCCGAAACTCGGCATGACGGCGGGGCCGTAGAAGGTCGAAAGCCCGGCGTGGCGCCTGAACGCGAGGTGCAGCGAGGTGATGTCGCTGTAGCCGCAGAAGATCTTCGGGTTCGCGCGGACGAGGCCGAAGTCGAGGTAGGGGACGAGGCTCGACGAGTTCGAGCCGCCGATCGTCGTGATGATCGCCCGCACCTCGGGGTTCGCGAAGAGCGCGTTGATCTCGGCCGCGCGGTCCCTCGGCGTGCCCGAGCGCGCGCCCTGCGCGGTTGCCTTCGCGGTGAGGTCGCCTTCGACCACGCGGAAGCCGAGGCGCTTCAATTCCTCGATGCCGTGGAGGTACTTCGCGCGGAACATCGTGTGCGCGGGAAGCGAAGGCGTGCAGATGCCGACGAGATCGCCGGGACGAAGTGCGGAAGGGCGGATGAGGTTCATGGAGACACTCGTCGCCCATCTGAGGGCATCCCCGGCGTGTCGAGCAGTCGGGTCATGATCACCCACGATATCCGTGAAGCCCGTGTGCGCAACGGTTCCGCGCGGAATTCGCGTGCCGCCGCCAAACTCGCGCCCCGATCGGGTGAGAGGAGCGCCCCGAGCGCGTCGCCTTCGCACGCGCGAGGAACTCGGGTCGCGCGTTCGAGCCCTGCTACCTTGCCTGCGTCCTCTCTCCGAGGGGCCGGGGGCGCCGCCCTGCACTTCCGGCGAAGTCGAAGTCAGCCTTGCGAGTGACCAACGATGTCTTGCATCAACCAGCCCATCGCCGCCGCCGTCCTTCTCTCCGCACTTGCCCTCGGGATGCCTTCGTGCTCGGCGCCCGATCGCGAGGATGCGGCCAGCCGCCTCGCGTATCCGTCGACGCGAAAGATCGAGCAGGTCGACGACTACCACGGGACGGCCGTCGCCGATCCGTACCGCTGGCTCGAGAACGATGTGCGCGTCGACGCGGAGGTCGCCTCGTGGGTCGCGGCGCAGAACAAGGTCACCGACGCGTTCCTCGCGTCGATTCCCGAGCGCGCCGCGATCCGCGCGCGGCTCGAGAAGCTGTTCGACTATCCGCGCTACTCCGCGCCGTCGAAGCAGGGCTCGCGCTATGTCTTCTCGAAGAACGACGGCCTCCAGAACCAGGCGGTCGTCTACATCCAGGA
>CAIXEV010000601.1 GCA_903918555.1 uncultured bacterium
CACCAGAGAAGAGAGTGGGTGAACCAGATAGATGGGGAGAACTTCGGATGTGGGTGTCTCGCAAAGAGAGCTTCAACAGTTTCGAGGGTTTCCTTGAACAGCTCTGCAAGCCACAGAGAGGGCGATCTAAGCCATGACCTCCCAGTGCCACAACTGCGGCCATGAATACTTGACTGCGCGCGCGATGGCCGGCAAGGCCATCGCTTGCCGGAGTTGCGGAGCGTTGAACGACGGCGCGGGCGGGCCACCGCCGGTGCAGCCGAACAGCGCGGCGCCGGGCGCAAAGCCTGCGCCGTCGAAGCCGATCTCCGGGCCCGCGTTCACGATCGGCGAGAAGCCGCGCGCGCTTGATCCGCGGGTGCTCGACGAGGCGTACCGCACCGCGGTCGACGCGAAGGCCGCCGCCGAAGTCGCGCGACAGCGGGAGAGCGACGGCGGCGCGGCGCGCTTGATCCGTGCGCTCGGGATCGTGGCGTTCGCGCTTGCCGTCCTGATCGTCGGCGGGCTCTTCCTCGTGCGCTACCTCGGTTCGAAGCCTGCGGCCGTCGACTGGGCCGCGTACCAGATGGCGGTGCCGCAGATCGCGACCGAACTCGGGACCGGCACCGGGTTCATCATCGAGGACAAGCGGCAGCTCTGGCTCGTCACGAACTTTCATGTGATCGAGGGCACGCGCCAGGTCGACGCGGTCTTCCGCAGCCCGACCGACGGGAGCGTGCTCTTCCGCGTGCCTGCGATTCCGACGCGCGAGTTCCGGGTGCATCCGCGGTTCGTCGAGGTGAAGGAGGGCGCGCTTGATGGCCGCAACTTCGATCTCGCGGCCGTGAGCGTCGAGATGTTCCGCCCGCAGCTCGAGAGGATCGGCGTCGAGCCGCTCACGATCGCGCCGGCCGCCGACATCGCCGTCGGCGCGCGCGTGGTCGCGCTTGGTCATGTCGCGTCGAGCGCGTTCGATCTCGCGGCCGACGGCGATGACGACGCCTCGGGTCTTGCGACGCACAGCCTGTTCGATGGTCTCGTGTCGAGCGTGCGCCGCGCCGAGGGCAAGCCGACGCTTGTCCAGACGAGCGCGAACTACAGCTTCGGCTGCAGTGGCGGGCCGCTCATGCTTGAGGATTCGCTCGAGGTCGCGGGCGTCAACACCTGGGGTGATGTCAACAGCGACGGAACCGCCAAGGCAGGACTGAAGTTCGCGCTCGCAGCTGAACAGGTCTTCGAGGTGGTGCGTGATGGCACGCCGCTTCAGTCGGTGCGCGGCGAGATCAGGAAGGCGGCGGGCGAACCGCTGCCCGAGCCGGGCGTCGTCGACGAGGCACGGGCGTGGAGCACTTTCTCGGGTTTCCTCGACATCCTCGAGCTGCTTGAGAAGGACGGTTGGAAGCTGACGGGCCGCGACATCGCTGTGACCGACGCGGCCGGCGTCGGCGCGCACCAACACCGCGTGAACGGCGCGGGCGGCGTCGAGGTCGCCGTGCTTGCGCTGCCGCGCGACCGCTCGATCGATCTCGACATCGTGGAGATCACGGGGCAGCAGTTCCGCGGGCTTGGGCAGGATCTCAATCCAGCGCACGGCACGGCGGCGGCGATCCAGGTGAATGTGCCCGGCACCGATGTGCCTGCGGTGCTGCAGCAAGGCTTCGAGATCTCGATCGCCGTGAAGACCTTCTTCCTCGCCGAGGCGATTTCGGCGCGCTACCTGATCGTGGTGCTCGAGCGGCCCGCGACCGCGGGAAGTTCGGTTGGTGGCGCGAGCCCGACGGCGGGGCTTGGCGCAGGAGCGGCGCCGACGGTGCCGCCGGGCGCGCCATCAACGACGCCGCCCGCGCCTCAACCGAGCGCGCCTCCCTCGACGGCTCCGAGCACGCCGCCTGCAAACCCGGTCACCCCGCCAACCTCGCCACCCGCGCCACCGCCGTCCACCACGCCGTCCACCACGCCGTCCACTCCGCCATCCACTTCACCGTCCACCCCCTGACCCACGCTCATGTCGACGCGCACGCTCGTTTCTTCGGTCACCTGCCCGCACTGCTGGCATGAGTTCCCGCCTGCGCAGGTGCGGTTCATCTCGGAGCACGAGGGTCTCCGCGGCGATGCGGTGCTCGGCGATGCGGCGCAGCTGCGCTTCCTGCCGAGCCGCTTCGATGCGCAGGCGCGCGCGATCGATCCGCTCGGCGCTGCGTGCACGCGGCTCGCCTGCAAGCGCTGTCACCTCGAGTTGCCGCAGCCTGTGATCGAGCTGCCGCAGACGATTCTCTCGATCGTGGGTGCGCCCGCGTGCGGCAAGTCGGTCATGCTCGCGGCGGCGAGCTTCTCGCTGCGCTCGGGGCTTGTGGTCGACGGCCTCGACTTCCTCGACGCCGATCCGACGCTCAACGACCTCACCGTCGAGCTCGAGTCGTCGCTCTTCCGTTCGTCGACGCCCGATCAACCCACGATGATCGCGAAGACCGACCTCTCGGGGCGCCTCTATCGATCGTTCCGCGTCGACGACGCGTCGTGGACCGCGCCGAAGCCGCAGCTCTTCGTCATCGGCCGGAACGGCGAGCGCCAGCTGCTCGCGCTCTACGACAACGCAGGCGAGCACTTCCTGCCCGGCCGCGATCTGCCGCATGAACCTGTGACGCGCCACCTCGCCGCGTCGCGGGCGCTCGTCTTCGTGGTCGATCCGACGCAGGACCAGCGCGTGATCGAGCGTCTCGGCGGCCGCGAGACGGTGCAGGCGCTCGGCGGCGCAGGAAGCACCGAGCAGCGGCAGGACCTCGTGCTCATCGAGGCCGCGAACCGCGTGCGGCGGCTGCGCCAGCTCGGCGCGACTGAACGGCTGCCGGTTCGCATCGTGCTTGCGCTTGCGAAGGCCGACATCTGGGGCCATCTCACGACCCCGCAGATCAAGGCCGACTTCGACGATGTGCCCGCGCGCAACAGCGTGGCGGTGCCGTCGCCCGCGGTGCTTGCGCGGGTCCATGCGGCGAGCGCCGACTTCCTCGCCGCGCATATGCCTGAACTCCTCGCGACGGCGCGCACGCTCGACCCTGAACTTCGCATCGTGCCGTTCAGCGGCCTCGGACAGCCGCCGTCGCGCACGGCCACGGACTCGGGCCTCACGATCCGTCCGCGCGATGTGCGGCCGGTGTGGCCCGCTGCGCCGCTCGTCGTGGCGCTTGGCGCGGCGCGGCCCGAGCTCTTCCCGGAGTTCGCGCAGCGATGAGCTTCGAGTTCGTCCACACCTCGGTCGAGAAGGGCGTCCGCGGCGACAGCGGCTTCGCGGTCGCGGTGTTGACGCGCGGGATCCCCGCGTCGCTCGAGCCGATGCTGGCCGAACTCAGTGCCTACGACTTCGACCGCACGCGCGCGGTCGGCGCGGACCGCGTCGACTGGGCGCATCGCATCCTCTCGGCGCAGGGCAGGAGCTACACGGTCCTCTCGCGCACGGCGCCGTGCGGCAGCGACTGGAGCGGCCGGCCGAACCGCATCGCGCATCATGTCGTGGTCGAGCCGCACGAGCGCGCGGCGGCGGGCCCCGCGTGGATGCTGGCGCGCTTCGCGGGCTTCTGCGAGTCGGCGCCGATGGCGGAGGAGCGCGGCGCGGGACCCGCGCTTCCGCAAGGCGACGAATCGCCTCGGCCCGCGTTCGGCTGGGACGCGGTGGGTCTCGATCGCGGATGGGCGGGCGTGGTGGCGCAGGCGCTGCTCGACGCACCGAACAGCGTCGTCTGCGTGGTGCTGCCCGACGAAGTCGACGCGCTGCCGCTTGTGTCCGATGTGCTCGCCCTCGTTCCGGCTGACAGGCGCTGGCTCGTCACCTTCTCGACGCGCTTCCAGCGGCTGCCTGCGGGCGGACGATGCCAGCTGCGCTTCCTGCGCGCGGGCGCGAGCGGCGTGCGCGCGATGCTTGCGGAACCGGGCGTGCGCGCGTTCGAGGTGGCGCGCGGCGCATCGGCGGGCGACGGCGCGGCCGCGAATGCCGCGCGCGAAGGACGGCTGCTCGAGCCGACCGTGCGCGCCGCGCCGAGCCTGCGGGTGAACCCCGTGCTGCAGTCGGCGCCCGTGCTCGACGAATCGCCATCATTCGAGGTGCGCGCCGCGACCCCGCGGCGTGCGGGCGATGCGCTCGCGCCGATCATGGTCGCGGCCGCAGACCCCGCCGACACCAGCGCGCCCGCGCCGCGCATCGAGGCCGTGCTGCGCGCGGACGACCACGCTGTCGATCCGCACCGAACGCGGCTCGTCGCCACTCTTCTCTTCGCATACTCGGCGGTCGCGCTCGCGATCGCGCTTGCGCTCTTCCTTTCCTGACCGGTTGACTGCACCATGAGCCAGATCCCAAGCGTCCGATCGATCCGTGAAGGCCTGCTCGAGCAATCGCGGCAAACCGCGCCCGACGCCGTCGCGCTGGCCACGGTGCGGCAGGATCTCGAGGCATGCGTGCGCGGCGTGCGCAAGGCGATCGACCGCGCGCTCGACTTCGCGTCGCGCGGGCTCGTGTGCGAGGCGGCGTCGGTGATCGAGGACTTTCCCGATCTCGCCCGCCAGGCGGAGGCGCTGCGCACGCTGCCGTCGGGCGACCACGCCATCGGTCGCGCGTGGTACGAGCAGGTCGGCGAGGTCGCGGCGCGGCTTCCGCTGCCGACGCAGGCCGAGGTCGACGAACTCGCCGCGATCGCCGTGCGCGCCGCCGAGCACCGCGCGCTTCTCGACTCGCTGCGCGTGAGCGCGCTCCGCGGCGAGCCGATTTCCGCGCGGCTGCGCATCCTCAAGCGGCTGCGCTCGGTCGACCAGCGCAACCGCATGTGGCTCGATCAGATCGAGGCGCTCGAGCATGCGTGGCTCCGTCAGTTTGCAGAACTGCGGCAAAAGCCGGGTGCCACGCGCGCGGAGCTCGACGAGGCGCTGTCCGCGCTCGAGACGCACGACTGGGTGGCGAGCGTGCCGCGCGGGCTCCGCGAGGAGCTGCTTGCGCGCGTGACGCCGCTGCGCGCCGGCGAGGCGGGCGGGCGCTACGCGGCGCTTGCGCGCGACATCCACGAGGCTGCGTCGCTGATGGACCGCGCGGAACTCGTGCGGCTCGAGGAGGCGTGGGCGAAGATCAACCTCGAGACGGGCCGCATGCCCGACGCGGCGCTCGCGGCGTCGGTGGCGCCGGCGTTCGCGTGGCTGACGAACCTCGAGAACGAGGAGCGCGCCCGCGCGGCGTTCGAAGGCGAGGTCGAGCGGCTCGAGCTGATGCTGAACGAAGCGCGGCCGAGCGTCGAGATCGAGCGGCAGATCGCGGTGCTCCGCGACGCGCGCCGCGAGGCGCCCCAGGGGCTCATCGAGCGCGCGCTTGCGTTCGTCGAGGCCGAACGCGAGCGGTTGCGTCGGCGGCATCGGCTCTATCTCCTCGCGGCGGCGTCGCTCGCGATCGTTCTCGGCGTGATCGGCGTCTATCTCGTCCAGTCGACGAGCGAGTCGCGCGCGCGTGCTCGCGAACTGGCGGCGCTTTCGGCGGCCGTCGATGCGAACGAGGCTGACAAGGCGCGCGCCATCTCGGCCGAGATCCGCGCGCGCGACGGCGAGCCCGACGCGGCGCTCGCGGCGGCGCTCTCTCGCGCCGACACGCTCGTCCGCACGCGCGACGCGCGAACGGCCGACATCAAGCGGCTCGTTGCCGATCTCACGGCGGAACTCGATCGAAAGCCCGAGCGCGCGCGCGTCGTCGCGGTCAAGGATGCGCTCGCAGCCGCGCGCGCCGAAGCCGAGGAACCCGAGCGGATCGCGATCGACGGGCTCGAGCGGCGTCGCGTCGATCGGCTCGGCGAACTCGACCAGGAGGCCGACCGCGCGTCGCGCGCCGCAGTCGATGCTGCCGACGCGGCTCTGAAGGCCTGGACGCTGCCAAGCGCGTGGACGGACGCCGCGCAGGTCGATCCGCAGGAGTGGGCGCGCTACCTCGCCACGATCGAGCCGACGCGGCGGGCGCTCGAGGCCGCGCAGTCCGCGTCCGCTGGCTTCGACACGGGCGTCTCGCGACTCGCGCTCAAGCTCGAGTCGGTCGATGCGCGCATCGCGGAGGCGAAGTCGCGCGCCGAGGCGCTCGCCGCGGCGTTGCGCGAACTCGACCCCGTGCGGCTCTGCGCGCCGGTCACCGTCGAGGCGGACTTCGAGAAGCGGCTCTCCGATGCGCTCGCGACCCACGGCGCGATCCTCGCGCGGCAGCAGCGGCTCGGCGACTTCGAGGCGGCGCGCGACATGGCGCCGGCATGGCAGGCGATCGAGGCGTGGCGCGACGACCATCGTCCGAAGCTCGCGGTGCTTCTTGGCGCGCAGCTCGATGGCGAGACCTCGCCCGACCAGCACGCGCGGGTGCTCGAGCTTCTCAACGACTTCCTCGCGAAGCACCCGTCGAGTCCGCTCGCGGACGCGGTGAAGGGAGTCGCCGCGCGCTTCGACCCGACGCGCGCGGCGAGCATCTGGTCCGCCGAGCGTGTGGCTGCGCAACTCGCGGCCGCGCGCCTCGCTGACCTCGAGGAAGTGCCGCTCGCCGACGGTCGGCGCTTCTACCGCCGTCCGGCGGCGGGCGCCGATCCGCGCAACCGCGCCATCGAGAACCTCGGCGACCTGATGGCCGATCCCGACAAGCTCGACTCGATCCTGAGCGTGAAGCGCGAGGAGATGGCCGGCAAGCCCGCGCCGAACGAGGTGTCGGTCGCGTGGTCCGCCGCGGTCACGCGGCTGCAGGGTGCCGCTGTGTCGGATGTGCGGCCGGTGCTCCTTGATCTGCTCGTCGCCGTTGCCGCGTCGAAGTCCGATCCGCTGCTCAGGCTGCGCGCCATGCGCGAGGTCATCGATGTCCTCGAGCAGAGCGGCCAGACGCCCTCGGTGCTCTCGGAACCGCTGAAGGCCTGGCGCAGCCTGCTTGCGACCTCCGCCAAGGGCGCGGTCGTCGCCGACTGGGCGCGCGCGGGCTACGAGCCCGAGGTCAACTTCCGCGACGCGCGCCGCGAGGCCGCGGCAGCTCTCGAGCGGTTCCCGAATCTCACGACCGTGCTCGCCGACTCGCGAGTCGAGCAGGCGCGCGCCGCGGGAGTCCTGCAGGCGCTCGTGCCGTGGGGCGTCGTCGAGCCCGCCGACGGCACCGCGCCGCGCGTGGTCTCGTCGCGGCGCGATTCGGGCCGCTTCCACTTCGTCGCGAAGTCCGGCACGGGCTTCGAACTCGTCGAACTCACCATCAAGGACGGCGCCGTCGTCAGCCCGACGCAGCTTCCCAAGGGGCCGATCCTCGTCTTCAGGAGATTGAATCCGTGACGCAGTCCTCGACCGCACCAACCGCACCGATCGCGCCGCGCGCTGCCGGCTCGCCGATGCTTCGCTTCCACAGCCTCGACCCCGAGGCGCGCTTCGGGCTTCCGACCGGCCGCGGGACGACGCCGAGCTCGCTCACCTGCTTCATGCTGGCTGTGGTGATCGGCGGCGTCTTCTACGGCACGGCGTACGCGTTCCGCGATGGCGAGTGGGGGAGCGTCGTGTGGGAGTACGCGACGGGGTTCGGCCGCATTCCGATCCCGATCATCCTCCTCTCGATCTGGTCGCTCGTGTTCCTCGCGATCAAGACGCTCAAGATCCACGCGCAGTCGCGGGCGCTGCGGCTCGCGTTCGTGCCCGAGGACTCGGGGTTCGTCCTCACCGACGCGACCGCCGATTCGGTCATCGACGCGATCGACCGCTCGGTCGACGATCCGTCGCGGTTCCTGTTCCTCGCGCGTTGCCGCGGCGTGCTGCGCATGATGCGCAACCTCGGCCGCGTCTCGGACGCCGATGAAATCCTCTCGAGCCGCGGCGACCAGGACGAGTCGAGCATGGATTCGGGCTACACCGTGCTGCGCGGGTTCATCTGGGCGATCCCCGTGCTCGGGTTCATCGGCACGGTCGTCGGCCTCACGCAGGCGATGGGCCGCTTCGGCGAGGCGATGAAGGCCGCGGGGCAGGATGTCGGTCAGATCACCGAGAAGCTGAAGACGGTGCTCGAGGGCCTCGACACGGCGTTCATCACGACCGCCGAGGCGCTCATCGCCGTCCTCATCATCTACCTCATCCAGACCGCGGTTCGCCGCGCCGACGAGCAGCTGTTCGACGACATCCGCGCGGCGTGCTCGAACGCCATCGTGACGCGCGTGCGCATCGTGCGCAAGGAGTCCTGACGATGCGGCGGCGCGCGGGCGCCCAGGTTCCGATCTCGTTCTTCTCCTTCCAGGATGTGCTGCTGTCGCTGATCGGCATCACGATCGTGATCACCATGATCATGCTGATCCAGGTGACCAAGGTCGCCGTCGACGCGGTGCGCGACGCGCGCGTGTCGATCGACGCGGGCATCCCGCTGACCGAGCGCGAGCGGACGCTGCGCGACCGCGTGGCGGCGCTCGAGCAGGCGGTGCGGCAGGCATCGGCGCGGCCGGACATCGACCCGCTTGCGCGGCGCGCGTCGTTGCGGCAGGAGCTTCTGGCGGGCGCGTCGCAGCTCGAGTCGCTCGAGAAGCGCGCGAAGGAGCTCGAGGACCAGCTGCGCGACCTGCTCGTCGCGCACCCCGAGGCGGCGAGCCTGCGCGAGGTGCTCGAGCTGACGCGTGTGCGCGACCAGCTGGCGGACGAGCTCGCGAAGCTCGAGCGGCGCAAGCGCATCACCTTCATCCTCGACAAGGCCGAGCCGCTGCGCCCGATCGTGTTCGAGATCTCCGCGTCGCGCATCGTGGTGACCGACGCGGAGAACGGCGCGTCGTCGCGCATCGCCGCGGGCACGACCGCCGCGCAGGCGCTCGACGCGCTCGCGCTCTTCAAGGTGCTCGCGCAGGAGCGGCCGTCGTACATCCTGCTCGTGGTGACGCCGTCGGGCCTGCCGCTCTACCAGACGCTGCTCGACGCGATCGCCGCGATGCCCGAGGCGGAGCGGCCGCAGCTCGGCCTCGACTTCATTCCCGACGGCGCGTATGTGTCGCCCGTCTTCCCGGGCGCCGTCGCCGAGGACACGGAGGGCCGTCCATGAAGGGCCGCGACTACGACCCGAACGAGAGTCTCGAGCTCCTGCTCGACACGATCTGCAACATGTTCGGCACGATCATCTTCGTGTCGCTCATCGCGGCGCTTCTCGCGCTGACCTCGACCAAGGGCAAGACCGAGTCGAGCCTCGCGTCGATCGAGGTCGAGCGCGACCGGCAGATCGGAGCGCTTTCGTCGCGCGCGGACGAGCTCGAGCGCGAGCTCGAGAAGCTGCCCGCGGCGCCGACGGTCGACGCGGATCCAGCGGCGAGCGAACGCGTCGAGGCGGCGTTCGGCGAGATCAAGCGCCGCGAGGAGCTCATCGAGCGCTATGCGGCGGCGGTCGAGGCCGTGAACGACAACCTCGCGGATGTGGGCGCGCAGATCACGCCGCTCCGCGAGGAGATCGAGCGGCTCGAATCCGCGCTCGACGCTGCGCGCAAGACGAAGGACCGCACCATGCGCACGCCGCGCGAGCGCGAGCTGGAGCTGCGGCTCTACACGGTCGTCGTCTGGGAGGACCGGCTGTACCCCGTGTGCGACTGGTCGAACCGCACGCCCGACACCTGCGCGCGGTTCTCGCAGTGGGACGACCGCTACACGGCCGCCTCGTCGTGCCGGCTCGACGGCAGCTGCCGCGGTCTCAACGCGGCGGGGTTCACCCGGACGATCCCGCTTCGGCAGGGGGCGGGCATTCCGATCACCGACACGGCCTCGCTCGTGCGCGACCCCGCGTTCCAGCGGTTGCTCGCATCGCTTGACGCCTCCGAGGACATGATCCTGCTCGATGTCGCCGGCGACTCGTTCGACTCCTTCTCGGTTGCGAAGGAGGCCTTCCTCGGCGCGGGCTTCAACTACACGCTGTCTCCGTGCGTCGCGCCGCTGCCCGTCTACAAGGACAGCTGGATCCCCGGCACGCCGCGCGGGCTGTGAACGGCGACTCGCTCAGGGGACGAACAGGTAGGCGCCGTTGTTGTCTGCGGCGATCTGCTTCATCGTCATTTCAAGGCTCTGGTCGCCGAAGGCGATCGCGTGCACGGTCGTCTTGTTCGGACCCTTGTTCAGCAGGCGGAGGATGCCGACGACATCGGCGTTCGTCTGCCCGTCGGTCATGTAGTAGATGCAGTCGGGCAGGGGGTTGAGGGTGCCGAACGCAAACTCGAACGCGCCGGTCGGATCGGTGCCGCTTCCTGCACCCTGGTTCGTGATCACCTGGACGGCGTTCTGCCTGTCTGCGTCGGTCTTCATCCACTGCTGCGAGATCGTGTTGGTGAAGCTGTCGAAGAAGACGATCGCGAACTGCGTGTCGGGCTTGAGCGACTGGATGGTGCCGACGAGTTCCTGCTTGAGCCGATCGAGCTTGGGGCCCGCCATCGAGCCCGAGACATCGACGATGAAGCAGATGCGCTTGCCGCCGCCGCGGAGGCCGAAGAACGAGGTCTCGTTGATGCGCTGCGTGGTCGCCTCGGGCGGACGCGCCGCGACGCGATCCGCCTTGTCGGCCTCGGACGCGATGTCGCCGCCGCCTCGACGCACCTTCTCGAACGCGTCGCGGGTGATCGCCGTGTAGCGCTTGCCGCCGACGGCCAACTCCATGCCTTCGCGCTTCCACTCGAGCGACCATGGCCCGTCGCCCGACGGCGGGACGACCGTGATGGCCGGGCTCCCGCCGAGCGCGAGCGGCGTCTTGCGGAACCGCGAGGTCGACGATGCATCCTCGCGGATCTCGAGCGACCCGCTCGCCGCGCGCGGACGCGCCGCGTCGACATCGAGCGCGAGCTCTCCGCCGATCACAAGGCTGATGTCGCCGCGGAACACCCTGTAGACCGCGGCCGTCTTGAGCGCTGGATTGAGCATGAGCACCGAACGCTCGTAGCCGCCCGGCGCGAAGTCGGCGTCGTTCGGACCCGCGACCTGTTCCCAGATACCCGTCACGGGATGCGCGCTGCGGCGCTCCGTCTCGCCCGAACGGTCGAAGATCGTCCCGTCGCCCTCGATCCGTTCGACCTCGAACTCGGGCATCTCGATCTCCGCCCGCGGCGGGGCCGGCGAAGGCGCGCCGGTTGCGCCATCGGCGCCACGGCTGCCTTCAGTCTCCGCCGACGATGGCGACGAACCTGCGTCGACCGCTGGAGTCGCCGCGGAGTCCGCGCCGCCTGTCAGCGCGCCGGTCGGATTGGAGCCGTCGCTCGCCTTGGTGTCGGTGTCGCCCGACCCCACGCCCTTGTCGCCCTTGCCTCCGAGCGCGGAGTCCTTGGTCGCTGCGGCGTCAGGTCGCGACTCGTCGCCGGACGCGCCGCTCGGGCGGTCGCTGCCCGGCTGCTGCGCCTCGGGCGCCTTGGTCGGCGTGTTCACGCCACTCGAGGCGTCCTTCGCCGGCGGCGCGACATCGCTGAACAAGCTGCGTGGCGCGGTCGATGCCGCCGCCGTGTTTGGCGACGCCTGCAGCGACTGGCTACCGCCGACACCACGCCCGTCGCCGCCACCGCCGTGTCCACCGCCGGCACCGCCGCCATCGGCTGCCGTCGCAGGCTGACCCGTGCGCTCGTCGACAGGTCGCCCCTGCGAGCCAGCGGCCGCAGGCGCCTGCGTGCCGGTGCGGGCGCCGTTTCCGTCGCCCTGCGAGCCGCCACCGACCGCTCCATTTCCTGCAGCGGGTGCGGATGAAGGATTCGATCCGTTCGCCGCGCTCGACGCCGCGCCGGAAGTGCTCGCGCCACCGCCTTGCGCGCCACCACCTTGCGCGCCACCACCTTGCGCGCCACCACCTTGCGCGCCACCGCCTTGCGCGCCACCGCCTTGCGCACCACCGCCCGACGCACCACCGCCCGACGCACCACCACCCGACGCGGCGCCACCCGACGCACCACCACCCGACGCACCACCACCCGACGCACCACCACCCGACGCGCCGCCACCGGACGCACCGCCGCCCCGCGCCGAACCCGATCCGGCCGCACCGCTCGACGCGCGTGCTCCGGCCGCAGCGCTCATGCCGCTCGCACCGGAACCGCCACCCGACACAGCACGCACCGCACGCGAACCTCGCGACTCGGACGCAAGCGCGACCTGTTCCTCGCCAACCGGCATGATGTCGCCGACCTTCCGCTCAGGCTCGGGCCCAAGCGACCCAGGCTCGGACTTGCAGCCGACCATCGGCGCCAACGCCACCGCCGCGCACGCGACCGCCAACGCCATGCCCCGTTGAAATCCAATTCGTCCCACGATCTCTTCTCCTACCTGTTCAGCCTCTCCTACCTGTTCAGCCTCTCCTACCTGTTCAGCCTCGCGTGAATCCGCCCGCAGCGCCCGCCCCGCAGGCTCTTCTGCGCGCGCATCCTACCCCGAGCCACAGCGGCACCTCTCCGCGTCGGAAAAGTTTCAAGCAGATTTTCTACGCTGAACTTGCGGAGTCACAGCCCCGCGCCGCGCGTCACAGCCCCGCGCCGCGCGTCACAGCCCCGCGAGCGTTCGCGCCACGCGCACCGCGTCCGACGCGCTCGTCGTGCAGCCGTCGGCGCCCACGACCTTCCACAGGTCCGGCACCGTCGCGAACACGCCGCCGCCCACCATGATCGGCACGCGCGTCTCGGGGCACGCCGCGCGCAGCGCGTCGATCGCGCCCGCGACGCCGCGCACCGCGAGCCCCGTGCTCGCCGACAGCGCGATGAGGTCGAACTGCTGCCGGCCAACCTCGTCGACGGTGTGCTCGACGAGGTCGCTCGTCGGCATGTTCGCGCCGAGGCAGTCGACCTGCCAGCCTTCGCTCTCGAGCAGGTCGGTCACCATGCGAATGCCGATGTTGTGCAGGTCGCCGCCGACGCTCGCCGCGAGCGCGCGCTTGCCGTTGCGCTTCGCCTGCGGCAGCTTCGCGCGAATCACCGACAGCGCGTTCTGCGTCGCGACCGTCACATAGTGCTCGTCCGCGATCGTCGCCTCGCCGAGGTGCCACATGCGGCCGATCTCGCCGAGCGCGGGCTTGATGACCGTCTCGTAGACCTCCGCCACGCTCTTGCCCGACTGCACGGCGTCCATCAGCACATCGACCGCGCGCGTCTGGTGACGCTCGAGCAGATGACGCAGGTACGCGCGCGCACGCCCGGTGTCGGCGCCCTCGGCCTCGATCGAGCTCGCGAGCACGCCCTTGTCCAGGTCAAGCGAGCCGTTGCGCGCCGCGTCGATGCCTTCGCGCAGGAACCGCGACGCGCGCGCCGCGATCTGCGTGGGCAGTTCCTCGCGCAGCGTCGCCTCGAGCATCTCGAGGCTGTCGATGAGATCCGCTTCGTCCATGTCGCGCGCCGCGAACGCCGCGCGCGCCCACTCCACCGAGATGACGAACAGCATGGGCCGATCGGCCGCGATCGCCTCGGCGAGGTGCTGCAGCCGGTTGAGCAGCTCGTTCTTCCAGAGCGCGCGGCCCTCGGCGCCGTAGCGCGCGTTGAGATCGGGCCGACGGTCGTAGAGCGCGGTCACGGTCCACTCGGCGATCGCTCGCGCGACGCCGTCGATCGATTCTGCAAACTGTCGGTCGAGCGGAAGCATGGCGTTCAGGCGCCCGCCGCTGTACTGCGAGTGCAGGCGGGTCGGACGAACAGAATATCAGCGACGCATCAGCGCGTCTTGCCGAAGGCGCGCTCGGCGAGGCTTCCCGACGGCTTCCCGGTCAGTTGCGAGTGCTTCAACAGGTACTTCATCGTGACGATCATGACCGTCGCATGCGACCAGGTGAGCGGGCTCACCGAGATCGGCGCGCCCGTGTACGGATCGAACTGCTCCGCCAGCACCCCCGACGGCAGCGCGCGGTCGGCGGTCCAGTGCAGATAAGGAAGCGCCTGCTCGAGCTCCTCGAGGGTGTCGGCCCGGTCGATGAGCCACTGCGCGATCCACAGCGTGCAGATCACCCACGGGTTTCCGGGCACATCGGCCACATTCGTGTGCTCGACGCGGTGGTAGTAGTCGCTCTCGTAACGGGCCAGCCCGCCAATATGCGTCTTGACCCACAGCCGCTGCCGCACCGCCTCCATGTGCGCGACCACCTTCGGGTCGTTCGCGCTCATCGCGCCGAAGGCAAAGAGCGAGAACGCCGAGCTGTCGAGCGTCATGTCGAGCCGGTACGAGCCGTCGGCGAGCGGCGTCGCCATCCGCGCGAAGCGGTTGCGGTCGGGCTCCCACATGTGGCGCATCATCGCGCCGCGCATGCGTTCGGCCGCCTCGTTGTACTCGGCCGCGCGGTCGTACGCGCCCATGTCCTGCGCGAAGCTCGCGGCGGCCTTCAGCGCGCCGATCGTCGACGCGACGGTGAAGAGGTGCACGCCGCGGCGCTCTTCCCACAGGTCCCACGACGGCAGCGGAAGG
>CAIXEV010000602.1 GCA_903918555.1 uncultured bacterium
ACGAGGACCGCTACTTCGAGCCTGGCGAGCGGACGACGGTCGTCGAGCACGCGGGCGAGCGGATCGCGGTGCTTCTCTGCGAGGATCTCTGGAAGGCGGGCGACGCGGGCAACCAGCGCCGCTACGCGCGCGATCCCGTCGCCGACGCGAAGGCGCAGGGCGCGACGGTGATCGCCGTCCTGAGCGCGAGTCCATTTGTCGCAGGGAAGGATGCGCGGCATGTCGCGCTGCTTGCCGAGCGTGCGCGGGAGTCGGGCGCGTTCGTCGCGAGCGTGAACGCCGTCGGCGGGCAAGACGATCTCGTGTTCGACGGCGGTTCGCGGTTGGTGTCGCCCGATGGGCGCGTGATCGCCGCGTGCACCCGCTTCGAAGAGGCGTTCGTTGCGGCGGACACCGCGTCGTCGGCGACAGGCGACATCCCGAGCGGTCCGGTCGCTTCCGATCTCGACGCGGAACGCTTCCGCGCCATCGTGCGCGGTATCCGCGACTATTTCGCCGCGACGAAGAACACGAAGGCGATCCTCGGTCTTTCGGGCGGCATTGATTCCGCGCTCGTCGCGGCGCTCGGTGCGGCTGCGCTCGGCGCAGAGAACATCACCGCGATCCTGATGCCGTCGCGCTACTCGTCGCAAGGGTCGATCGACGACGCGCTGCTGTCGGCGAAGGCGCTTGGACTCGGGCGCGCCGAGACGCTCGCGATCGAGCCGCTGCACGCGGCCATCGAGCAGACGGCGGCGGGCGCGTTCGCGACCGATGGGCTCGCGGGCGAGAACCTGCAGTCGCGCGCGCGCGGGCTGCTTGTGATGCTCGCGTCGAACGCGACGGGTGCGCTCGTCCTCACCACCGGCAACAAGAGCGAGTACGCCACCGGCTACGCCACGCTCTACGGCGACATGAACGGCGCGCTCGCGCCGATCGGAGACCTCTACAAGACCGAGGTCTACGCGATGGCGCGCACGCTGAACGCGCGCTTCGCCGAGTTCGGCTTTGCGCGGCCGCCGATTCCCGCGGCGAGCATCGAGAAGGCGCCGAGCGCCGAGCTGCGGCCGAACCAGACCGACCAGGACTCGCTGCCGCCGTACGACCTGCTCGATGCGGTGCTGCGCGTCCTCGTCGACGGCGAGGGTTCGGTCGACGACGCGATGCACGCGTCGGGCGCGCCGCGCGACGCTGTCGTGCGCATCGCGCGATTGCTCGACCGCGCGCAGTTCAAGCGCGACCAGGCGGCGATCATCCTCAAGCTGTCGCCGCGCGCGTTCGGGCGCGGGCGGCGCTACCCGATCCTCTCGGGCTGGGAGTGGTGACATGCCGATCCGCGTCCTGCCGCCCGAACTCGTGAATCAGATCGCAGCGGGCGAGGTCGTCGAACGCCCCGCGAGCGTGGTGAAGGAACTCGTTGAGAACTCGATCGACGCCGGCGCGCGCACGATCCTCATCGAGGTCGAGGGCGGCGGCGCCGAGCTCGTGCGCATCACCGACGACGGCGGCGGCATCCCCGAGTCCGAGCTCCCGCTCGCTGTCGCCGCGCACGCGACGAGCAAGGTCGCGACGAGCGACGACCTTGCCGCGATCCACACCTTCGGTTTCCGCGGCGAAGCGCTCGCGTCGATCGCGAGCGTCTCGCGCTTCAAGCTGCAGTCGTGCGTGCGCGGCGCGCCGAGCGGCGCCGAACTCGAGGTCGAGGGCGGCGCGATCCGGCCCCTGCGTCCAGCGCCTGCGCGACCGGGCACCGTGGTCGAGGTGCGCACGCTCTTCTTCAATGTGCCTGCGCGGCGCAAGTTCCTGAAGTCGGACGCAGCCGAGACCGCGCGCGTCACCGAGACGGTCGAGGCGCTGGCGCTTTCGCATCCGACGGTCTCGTTCGAGCTGCGTTCGAACGGGCGGCGCCTGCTCGATCTCGCGGCGACCGCAGAGCCGACCAAGCGCACGCTCGATGTGCTCGGCGCCGAACTCGCGCCCGAGCTGCTCGAGTTCGAGGAGCGCTTCCCCGAGCTCGGCGGCCTCGTCGTGCGCGGTTTCGCGGGCAAGCCCGGCATCGCGCGCCCGTCGTCGCGCGCGATCCGCATCCATCTCAACGGGCGCCCGATCATGGACCGCACCGTGCTGCACGCCGTGCGCGAGGCGTACCGCGGGCTCGTCGACCCTGTGCGCACCCCGACGGTCGCGCTCATCCTCGAGCTCGATCCGCGCGAGGTCGATGTCAATGTGCATCCGGCGAAGAGCGAGGTGCGGTTCCGCTCGCAGCAGGGAATCCATTCGGCCGTACGCAAGGCGATCGAGCGCACACTGCGCGCGGCGAACCTCGTCCCGTCGTTCGTGCCCGATGCGATGCGCGCGCCCGCCGAGCCCTACGCGGGCCCGCGCGCTCCGCTCTTCGGCAGCGGTTTCGCGACGCAGCGGAGCGAAGGCGCGATTCGGGCCCGCTCCGACTTCGACTCCGACTTCAGCGCGTTCGCCGCGCTCGCGACGGGCGTCGCCGAGCCGAAGCCCGACGGCGCCGCGGCCGACGAGCCCGTCCTTGCCGGCGAATTTCCGTACATCCAGCTGCTCAACGGCTTCGTCGTCACCGAGGACGCCGACGGCGTCGTGATCGTCGACCAGCACGCGCTGCACGAGCGCGCGATGTTCGCGGCGTTCATGGCGCGGCTCGAGAAGGGCGCGCTCGAGTCGCAGCGCCTGCTCGTCCCGATCGTCATCGAGAAGAGCGCGCGCGAGGTCGACTTGCTCGCGGAGCTCGCGCCGCTCCTCGCGCGGCTCGGCGTCGAGGCCCGCGCGTTCGGCCCGCGCTCGGTGGCGGTCGAGGCCGTGCCGACGCTGCTCCACTCGCGCAACGCCGACGCCGGCGCGTTCGTCGGCGACCTGCTCGAGAAGGCGGTCGAGCACGGCTCGCTCGTCTCCCTCGAGGCCGCGTTGCACGAGGTCGTCGACATGATGGCCTGCAAGGCGGCGGTGAAGGCGGGGGACTCGCTCACCGCGCCCGAGATCCGCTCGCTCCTCGCGATGCGCGAGTCGATCGAACGCTCGACCGCATGCCCGCACGGCCGCCCGACCTCGATCCGCATCGCACGCGGCGAACTCGAGCGGCGCTTCGGCCGAAGCTGAACCGCGCGCCGCGTGCGTAGGCGCCGTGCGAGGCGAGGGCGGTGCCCGCTCGGACCGGCTCGCACCCGCGAGGCACCCGGCGCGGGTTTGGTCGTCGCGCAACTCGCGCACGCGTCGTCGCAGGTCGTCCCGTCGGCACGCGCGTCGAGGCCTGAGGCGCGCACTTCCGCCCGCGCGACGAGGAACGAGTGCTGGCCGATCGCGGTCCCAGTCCGAATCCCGGTCCCAGTCCCAGTTCCGGTCCCAGTCCCAGTTCCGGTCCCAGTCGCAGTCCCAGTCCCAGTCGGCGTCTGGGTTGTAGCCGCGCTGGCCGAGCTTCTTGCCCGAGGCGTTCTGCGCGAGGGTGGTGTCGGTCTTGTCGACCTTGCCGTCGCCGTTGATGTCCTTCGCGGGGAGGTGCCGCGCCTCGCCGTAGGCGTCGTAGGCGACGCGGAAGGCGAGGGTGCCGGTGCGGCCGACGGCGGCGACGACGCTG
>CAIXEV010000603.1 GCA_903918555.1 uncultured bacterium
CCCTCGACGATCGCGTTGTATCCGAGCGTCGTCTCCTCGTAGACGAGGAGGTCGACCTCGAGCCCCGCGCGGTACTGCGGCTTCTCGCGGCTGAGGTGACGGCTGACGAGCGCGCTCGCGATGATGCGGTCGGTGTGCTGGTCGAGCATCACGCGCACAACCACCTTCTGCCCGACACGCACCTGCGGGTCCTGCTCGCGGAACGGAAGGAGCAGGTCCTTCGGCAGTCCCCAGTCGAGGAACGCGCCTGCGCGGTCGTGGATGTCCTTCACGCGCAGGCACGCGAACTCGCCGACGCACGCGAGCGGCGTGTCGGTCGTGGCGACGAGGCGGTCCTCCGAGTCGCGGTAGAGGAAGACATCGATCGTGTCGCCCTCGCGCATTCCCTTCGGGATCATGCGCCCGGGCAGGAGGATCTCGCCGAGCTCGCCTCCATCGAGGTAGAAGCCGGACTGCGTCTCGCGAACGGCTGCGAGCGTGTTGATGTGACCGAGCTTCGCCATGGATCGGCAGGGTACGGGATCGCGGCGCGGCGGGCGCGAAGTTGCCGCCGTACCATGCGTGGACCATGCCGCTTGCGCCGTTTCTTGCCGTGTTTCTCGCCACCGCCGCGCAGGAGGCGACGAGTCCTGCGGCAGCGCCCCCCGCTTCAACCCTCTCAATCCCCGCAAGGCCCGCGGGCATGGCCTGGATCCCCGGCGGCGAGTTCACGATGGGCACCGACGACGCGCGGTCGTTTCCCAACGAGCGGCCCGCGCATCGCGTGCGGGTCGACGGCTTCTGGATGGACGAGACCGCCGTCACCAACGCGCAGTTCCGCGCGTTCGTCGAGGCGACGAAGTATGTCACCGTCGCCGAGCGCGCCGTCGACTGGGAGGAACTCAAGAAGCAGGTCCCCGAGGGGACACCCAAGCCGCCCGACGAGATGCTCAAGCCCGGGTCGCTCGTGTTCACGCCCGCGGATCACCCCCGTGAACCTGCGGGAAATGGCGAATTGGTGGACCTGGACGACCGGCGCGAACTGGCGTCATCCGCAGGGACCGAACTCGTCGATCAACGGCAAGGACAATCTGCCCGTCGTGCACATCGCGTGGGAAGACGCGGCCGCCTACGCGAAGTGGGCGGGCAAGCGCCTGCCGACCGAAGCCGAGTGGGAGTTCGCGGCGCGCGGCGGCAGCGACACGCGCTACCCGTGGGGCGAGGACTTCGTCCCGAAGACCGGGCCGCATGCGGGCGCGCACATGGCCAACACCTTCACGGGCGACTTCCCCTACCGCAACACGAAGGAAGACGGCTTCGCGCTCGTCGCGCCCGTGAGGAGCTTCCCGCCCAACGGCTACGGGCTCCACGAGATGGTCGGCAATGTGTGGAACTGGACGGCCGACATCTACAGCGCCGACGCGCATGCCGAGCGGCAGAAGTCCGCGAAGGAATCGCCCGAGGGTTGCTGCATCAATCCGCGCGGACCCGTGACGACGCATGATCCGACGCGACCGGTCGCGAACTCGACCGAGCGCGTGACGAAGGGCGGTTCGTACCTCTGCAACCCGAGCTACTGCGAGAGCTACCGCCCGACCGCGCGGCGCGGCATGCCGCCAGACACCGGCACCGAGCACATCGGCTTCCGCTGCGCGAAGGACGCGCCGGCGCCCGATGCTGCGCCCGCGGCCGCGAAGCCGTAACCGCCCGAACGCGTTTGCCAATCAAGCGCCTCGAACCTGCCGCGAACCGCGTCAGGTGGCTATCTTTCGCCGCCCGAACTCGGAAACTCACCTATGGAACACCGCCAGATCGAAGCCATCGGAGCCATCTGCGTGATGGCAGCCCTGTCAGACGGAGCCACCAGCCCCACGGAGCGCGAGCGCATCGACGGCGTCTTCAAGGGTCTCGCAGAGGGCGCCGAGGATGCGCGCGCCCTCGCGACGGCGTACCGCCGCGTGATGATGAAGCAGACTTCGCTCGAGGCCGAGGCGCAGGCGCTTGGCTCGGCAGAGGCACGCGCGTACGCGTACGAGATGGCGGTCGCGGTGTGCGACGCCGACGGCCGTCACAGCGATGCGGAAGGCAAGTTCCTCGACGGCCTGCGCGGCGCGCTCGGCCTCTCGAGCGCGGAGACCTCGATGGTGCTGCGCGAGGCGGATGAACTCGCCGACCTCGAGCTTGCGACGCCGATCGCCGCGGGCGCGGCTGCGGGCGCGGCCGCCGGCTCGCGCGTTCCGCCCCCGCTCCCGCCGGAGACGCGCAATGTCTCGGCGGAGGTCGACTCGACGATCCTGAAGTACTCGATCCTCAACGGCGCGCTCGAGCTTCTGCCGCAGGGCCTCGCGACGATGGCGATCGTGCCGCTACAGATGAAGATGGTGTACGGCGTCGGCAAGGCGCACGGCATCTCGCTCGACAAGGGGCACATCAAGGAGCTCATCGCGGCCGTCGGCGTCGGCATGACCTCGCAGGTCGTCGAGGGCTTCGCGCGCGACCTTCTTGGCGGCCTCGCGAAGAAGTTCCTCGGCAAGACCGCAGGAAAGATGGTGGGCGCCGCGACGGGCGCAGCGATGAGCTTCGCGACGACCTACGCGCTCGGACAGGTCGCCAAGCAGTACTACGCGGGCGGCCGCAAGCTCTCGTCGGTCGATCTGCGCGCGCTGTTCGGCCGAGAGGTCGAGCGCGCGAAGGGCCTGTACGCGCAGCACAAGCCGCAGATCGAGCAGTCGGCGCGCACGCTCGACCCGCGGCAGATCCTCACGATGGTCCGCGGGGCGTGAGGCGCACTGAGCGGCGGCAGCCGACGCTCAGTCCATGGGTGCCAGCAGCCGTTGGGTGTCGGACGATTTGACCGTCCGAGTCGTCCATCCTGGGTGCCAGTGGACTTTCGTCCGCTGAACCGTGGGCGTCGGAGTCGACGGCTGACATCATCCGTTCAGCAGACTGAAGTCTGCGGGCACCCAGGCGGTGGGTGTCGGGTAGTTCAGGCCGTCAGAGTCGTCCATCCTGGGTGCCAGTGGACTTCAGTCCGCTGAACCGCGGGCGTCGGAGTCGACGGCTGACATCATCCGTTCAGCAGACTGAAGTCTGCTGGCACCCAGGGTTTTGGTCTCGCGCGAACAACAATCGGAGTCGACGGCTGACATCATCCGTTCAGCAGACTGAAGTCTGCTGGCACCCAGGGGGGTGGGTGTCGGACGATTCAGACCGTCGGAGTCGATCGTCATGGGTGCCAGTGGACTTCAGTCCGCTGAACCGTGGGCGTCAGAGTCGACGGCTGGTTCGTCAGCAGTCTCTTCAGCCTGCAGTGACTTCACTGCGCCTTCCCGAAGATCTCCGCCCAGTCGCGTGCCATGTCGACCACGACCCAGCCGCGCGCAGGAGCCTCGTCGAGGCCGCGCACGAGCTTGCCGATGTGCGACGCGCGGTCGTACGCCCACTCGCGCGCGGCGTCGGTGTGATGGATCAGCACGCCAAGCCGGGCGCCCTGCCCCGCGGTCGTCCACTCGAGCATCTCGAAGTCGCCGTCTGAGTTGCCGAACGCGATGCGCGGGCGCATGCCGATCCGCGACGCGATGCCGACGGGCTTGCCCTTGCCGTCATCGACGAAGTCGATCTCGCCGGTCTTGACGACCGTCGGCACGCCGTCGCGCACTTCGTAGCGGTACTTCGCGGTGCTGCCGATCACCTGGTCGCTCGGAATGCCGTAGACCTCAGCCGCGAACGCGCGCACGAAGTCGACGCCGCCGCCCGAGACGATGAAGGTGCGGTAGCCGTGCGCGCGCAGATACGCGAGCATCTCGAGCATCGGCCGGTACACCATATCGTCGTAGCGGAGCCCCGTCTTCGGATGGCGCGCGGTGTCGAGCCACGCGCGCACCGTGGCGCGGAACTCCTCGTCGCTCATGCCGCCGTGCGTCGCGGCGACGAGTGCCCCGAGCGCGTGCTCGCCCTGCGCGGCCACCGCCTTCGTATCGCCCTTCAGGAGCGACGCGAACGGCTCGGTCGTCTCCCACTCGGGGTGCGCGGCCCGCAAGGCCTTCACGCGGTCGATGATGAAGGCGAGCTGCACATACATCGGCTGCTCGGCCCACAGTGCGCCGTCGTTGTCGAAC
>CAIXEV010000604.1 GCA_903918555.1 uncultured bacterium
CGCGTCGTCGGGCTCGACGAGCTTGTCGAACGGCGCATACAGGTCCTTCGCCTCGCCGTACGCGTGGTTCGCGCGCAGCATCCAGCGCATGACAAGCGGCAGCGACGGGTTCAGCGCGAGTTCGCGCGACTGGGTCTCGACATCGGGCATCGTCGGATGCACCGTGAGGCATGGCGCGACGCCGTGTTCCGCGAGCAGCTCGCCGAGGCGCGGCGCGTAGTCGGGCGACACGAGCGCGCGGTTGCGCAGCTCGACCGCGTAGAGCGGCCCCTTCGGCAGCGCGCCGAGGAAGCTCGAAAGCTGCGCCAGGAACCCGCGGTGCGCGCGACCCCCACCGAGGTGCATCGGCGGGAACTGGAAGAGCAGGGGACCGGCCTTGTCGCCGAGACCCTCGATCGCCGGCCGCACGCACTCGACCTCCGCGACGCGCGGGTCGAGGAACGCGTCGGCCACGCCGCCGGCGCCGCGCACATCGCGCTCGACCACGCCGCGCCACATCTTGACGAGGAAGCGGAAGCCGTCCGGCACCTGCGCCGCCAGGCGCTCGAACTCCACGCGCGGTGCGGGCCGGTAGAAGGTCTTGTCGACACCCACGGATCGGAAGAGCGGATGCCGCGCGTACGCCGCCAGCCCCTCGCGGGCGAGCAGCGATTCGCCCGCCTCGCGGTCGTAGACGAGCCCGGCCCAGCCCGGGAAACTCCAGCTCGAGGTGCCGAGCCAGAGGTTCGCGGGCAACCTCGCCGCGATCGCGGCGACATCCGGGCCCGCGGGCGCCGCGCCCAGCGGACCGTCGCCACGGCGTGCGCCGTCGCCATCCGCTGGCTGCAGGGGATCCCCGTTCCCAAGGCCTGAGAAGAGGGACGGGGTGGGGTCGGGGCTCGCTGGCATCGCCGCATTCTCGCTCGGTTCGGGCCGCGCCGCCGTGTTTCCTTGGAAATCAGCGCGACACCCTGACACGAACCGGCTCCAGATCACGCCTCTGCCTGCGTCGAAGCGGATTCCGTTTCGGCAATCTTGCCACGCACGACCGCGCGGGCAGGCTCCACGAGCCTGTTCGCGCGGTCACTTTTGTGAGTGGTCGGCGGCGCGAGGAGCGCGAGCGCAACACCCTTGCAACCATGGGCTTACAGGAACGCGGCGACCGACTTTTGGACCAAGCAGGGGACACACCACGGAGATTGGTTCCGCTTCGCGGGATTCTTCGTGAACCGCTGACAGGAACGGAGTGGGGATTCCGCAAAGGGTCTGTGTGGGCGCGTGATGGCAGGCGGATCTGAACCATGAAGCAGCCAGACACAGCATTCAACTCGCTCCTTCGCGCTCCGGTCGGAGCCGCGCGGCTGGAATGCATCCAGCTCTGGGCGGGCGTCGACTGCGAGACGGAGTGGTTCGAGATCCTCGAGACCGGCGTCTGTTCGGACACCGTCCCCGGGGCGCGGTTCGCCGCGGTTCCAGCCCATCTCAGCGCCGAGGCGTCGGGCGAGGAAGTCCGCGTCCGCGCCGTGATCCGCGTGGATGACCCTCGCGGCTGCCGCCTGCACCTGCGCGGCGTCCTCTCGCCTGGAAGCCAGGTCCTCGTGCGCGATGCCTTCGGCTGCGACATCCTCCAGGCCGTCGAAGGCACCCCGAGCCTCCAGTTCGAGCTCGGCGTCGGCCGCTTCTCCGTCGACGCGGTGCTGCTGCCGAAGTCCTCGATCAGCGTCGAACTCCTGCGCGCCGTCGCCCGCCGCGGCCGCTCGCGGGTGAAGTCGGCCGGCTGAGCCGAATGCGGACCCCGAGTCGCGCGGATCCCGAGTCGCTCGGCCCCAACCGAAGAGTCCCCAAAGACACAGCGCCCCGCGGTTCGCGGGGCGCTGGTCTTTGTGCAAGATGAAACGCCTGCGGCGTCAGCTCGAAGCCTCAGCTCGAAGCCTCAACTCGAAGCCTCAACTCGAAGCCTCGCCTCGAAGCCTCACCTCTTGGCGTCACTTCACCGTCGAGGCCCGAACGCCCTTCGCGAGCGCGCGGCGCATCGCCGCGATGAACGCCTTCATGTCGCTCTGCCGGCCCGCCGGCTTCTTCGCGAGCGCCTTCATGATGACGCGCGCGAGTTCGGGGCTCGCGCCGCCTTCCTCGACGGGCTTCGACATCGGCGACGGCTTCGTGCTCACGATCGCCGAGATCGTCTCGGCGAGGGTGAGGCCATCGAGCTCGAACGGCGGCTGGCCCTCGATGAGCTCGTAGACCAGCGTCGCCAGCTGGTACACATCGGTGCGGCCATCGACCTCGCTCGGCCGGCCCGCGGCCTGCTCGGGGCTCATGTAGGTGAGCGTGCCCACCATCTCGCCCGTGAGCGTGTGGTGGTGGATGCTCACGGCGCCGCCCACGGAGACGCGCGCCGCGCCGAAGTCGAGCAGGCGCGCGCGCCCGTCGTCGCCGACGAGGATGTTCGACGGCTTGAGGTCGCGGTGCACCACGCCGCGCTCATGCGCGAGCGAGAGCGCCTCGGCGACCGGCAGCATCAGCTCGGCGATGCCGCGCGCGTCGAGCATGTTGATCTCGACATGGCTGCGGATGTCGAGGCCATCGACGAAATCCATCACGAGGTACACATAGCGGTCCTCGAGCGTGCCCGCGGAGCGCAGGCGGACGAGCGACGGATGGGCGACCGAGCTCAGGATGCGCCACTCGCGGCGCACGCGGTCGACGCCGCCCTGGCCAAGTCCGCGCAGGTCGACGATCTTGATCGCGACGAGCGCGCCCGATGCGTTCTCGCGGCACAGCTCGACGCGGCCGGAGCCGCCCACGCCGAGCTCGCGCACGCGCGAATAGCCCGCCGGCAGCGGGTAGCGCCTCGGCTCGGAACGCTCGGCGTCCTCGACGCGCTCGATCGCAGGCGACATCGTGAACGACGCGCCTTCATCGAGGTCGGCCGCGAGCAGGGTCTCGACGAACGCGTGCAGCGAGTCGTCGCCGTTGCACGCATCGCGAACGAATTCCTCGCGCTCGACGCCGTCGAGCTCGATCGCGCACTGGAACACGGCGCGGGCGCGGCGGATGGTGGAGGGGCTTGCGTTCACGACGCGGCCTCCTCGTCGGCGATCGCCGCGGTGCCGTCCTGCGACAGCTGGCCGGCGAGGAACGCGCGGCCGAAGCGCCAGTCGCGCGAGACGGTCGAGAGCGAGAGGCCAAGCGCCTCCGCGGTCTCCTCGATGGAGAGGCCGCCGAAGATGCGCGCCTCGACCACCTTGGACGCGCGCGCATCGGCACCCTCGAGAGCGCGGAGCGCGTCGTCGATCTCGAGGAGATCCACGCCGACCTTCGGGTCGGCGGCGAGATCGGCGATCATGTCGGACCCGACCTTGGCGCCGTTGCCGCGCTTCTTCGAGCGGCGGCGTCGCGCGTGGTCGACGAGGATCGAGCGCATCGCGGTGGCGGCGTAGGCGAGCAGGTGCGATTCGCTCTGGAACTCGCTGCCCTGCCGGTCGGCGATGCGAAGGAACGCCTCGCTCACCACAGCCGTCGGCTGCAGGGTGTGCGACACCCGCTCGCGGCTCATCATGGCCGAAGCCAGGGCCCGCAGCTGCGGATAAATGGCGCCGAAACCGTCGTACACCGCCTGCATCTTCGGGTGAGACGCAACAGCGGCCTCGCGGTCGAGGCTCTCTTTCTTCAATGACATGGGCACACCAGGGACACTTTTGGTTCGATCGACTTCAGGGTCGTTGGGCACCACGCGTGACCAAAAACTCCGAAGCAGAGGGAGGGAACAATCGAACCGCTTGGAAGATGCTCCCAGTTCAGGGGCAAGGCAAGCCCGACGCGAGAATCGATGACAGTTTGTCGCCGCGCTTGCACGAGCCACATCGAACGGCAACGCTCTCGGCCTCCGGACGCGCTCCGCGAGGGTCGATAACGCCGCGCGCAGCCGCCGCCCGATGCAACGCGACCCGGCAATCGCCGGGTCGCGCGTGGGTTCGAGATGTCGGCCGCCGAGATGTCGACCGCTTCGGCCGCTCAGTCTTCCGACTTGTGGCGCGCGCCGCCCGGCTGGACCGGCAGCTTGTCGAGCACCTTGTCGATGAGGCCGTACGAGAGCATCTCCGGCGCCGTCAACCAGTTGTTGCGGTCACAGTCCTCCGCGATCTTCGTCGCGGGCTGTCCGGTCGCCCTCGCGTAGATCGCGTAGAGCTGGTCGCGCATGCGCAGGATGTGGCGCGCCTCGATCTCGAGGTCGGTGGCCTGGCCCTCGAGCACGCCGCCGATGAGCGGCTGGTGCATGAGGTTCTCCGCGTTCGGGAGCGAGTAGCGCTTGCCCTTCGCGCCCGAGCACGCGATGACCGAGCCCATGCTCGCCGCGCAGCCGACGATGTAGGTCGCGACATCGCAGTTGATGAAGTTCATCGTGTCGACGATGCCGAGGCCGGCGGTCACGCTGCCGCCCGGGCTGTTGATGTAGAGCGAGATGTCCTTCTCGGGGTCCTCGCTCGCGAGGAACAGGAGCTGCGCCACGATCAGATTCGCCATCTGGTCGTTGACGGGGCCGCCGAGGAAGATGATGCGGTCGGTGAGGAGGCGCGAGTAGATGTCGTAGGCGCGCTCGCCGCGACCGGTCTTCTCGATGACGATGGGGATCAGTGTCATAAGTGTCGTCTCGGTGCTCGTCTCGGGTGCTTGGTCAGGTTGCGTGCGCGGTCACTTCTTCGACTTGTCGGGGAACGCCGCGACTTCGTCGACCAGGCCGTAGGCCTTGGCTTCATCGGCGCTGAAGAACTTGTCGCGCTCGACATCCTTGGCGACGCGGTCGACCGGCTGGCCCGTGTGGCGGGCGATGATCTCGTTGAGCGTGCGCTTCATCTTCGAGATGTGCTCGGCCTGGATCTGGATGTCGCTCGTCTGACCGGTCACGCCGCCGAGCGGCTGGTGGATCATGACCTTCGCGTGCGGAAGGATGGTGCGCTTGCCGGGGTGGCCCGCCGCGAGCAGCACGGCGCCGCCCGAGTAGGCGCGGCCGATGCAGAAGGTCGCGACATCCGACGAGATGAACTGCATCGTGTCGTAGACGGCGAGGGTGTCGTCCACCGAGCCGCCGGGCGAGTTGATGTAGAAGTTGATGTCCTGGCCCTTCTTCTGGTTCTCCAGGTAGAGCATCTGCATCATCACGCGCGCGGCCGACGAGTAGTTGATCTCGCCGATCAGGAAGACGACGCGGTTCTCGAGCAGCAGCTCGTCGATCGTCATCTCGCGCGTGCGCTGGTAGGAGGTCGCGTTGAGCACTTCATGGCGCTTCTCTGGGGGGAGC